>DAOQPR010000119.1:0-8081 GCA_035333265.1 Anaerolineales bacterium | reverse complement strand
TCCCAAACTTTTACGAACTCAACATACGGCGGGAGATAGACCGGGTCGTTTTGATGGAGGCGAAACAAATTGACGAAATCATCACCAGACAGATTGTAATAGCCCTGGTTGTGAAAGTAACCAAGATGGCGGTTTTCGACATCGATCTCAACCACGGCGATGGTGCTTTTAACATGTGCCATGTGATAAGCCGTGCCGTGCGTATCGGGCAGGTAGTACGAGTCCATTTCCACCAGTACGGGTCTGCCGTATGAAACTTGTTCCTCCACATGATCGATCAGATGATTCCAAATGGTGAGTTCCTGAACGTCCAGACCATAGAGTTAATAAAGGTCAACCAGCGGGAACTTGAAGAATGTCCACTGGTCGCCTTCGAAGTCGATCACCAAGGTGAACGGCAGGGAGGCGATGGGTTCGTGACCCATGGCATGAAGCAATTCGATCCACACGTCAGAATAACAATTCGTTTCGGCCCAGATGCGATCCGGGCCGTGGATCAAATGGCGCTGGTAGGTCTCCGGGTTCAGATTCAGGATCGATTGTTTCATAGCTCAAGTGTGGTTTTCACCGAGTTGGGCCACTGATCCACCTGGAAGCCATGTTTCTTGAAGAGGGCCAGGGCAGTGCGTTCCAAACCAAAACCGATGCAGGCGGTGTGAGCGTATTCGCCATTTGCCGTTTTGATGTTGTACGAATGGCTGAAATGATCCATGTGGTAATTGCTGGAGGCAATGGCTGTGGGTTTTTCAGTACTGGTGATGGGGAAGATCAGCTCGTATTTCATGGCCTGCTCGATCTGCGAGACGACCATGGCACGCCCGCCGCGGCCAAAGAACGGGTCATTGGCAACCACGCGCTGAACCTCATCCAAACCGACCGTCTTGTAGACCTCGATACCGCGATCCAGCCACTCATCACGATGCCCCAATGCCTGCTCCGGTGTGCCGAGGCGGACGAACTCACGTTGACGGAAGGATTGCATCCGTGCCGGGTCGTTGGATGGTTCGTGGCGGAAGACAAACCCGACCAGGTCCACGAGGCGGCCTTGTTCGGGCAGGATGCTATCTCTTGCAGTAGGATACAGGGGATAACAGGCAGCAGGAGCCATCATTAACTCAATCGGTTTCAGGCTGGTGGTCCAGTCTTCTCCGCTATCGCGTTTTTGGAGCAGTTCCATGTGGTCGCGTTCATTGCCGAGGAAACCATGCAGGGAACCCATCAACTGTGGGAAGGTTTCAATATGCGATGTCTTGAGATAATCCTCCCGGTTGATGATGGGCGGAAAGCGCATCACTTCCGGGTTGAGATGGCGGCTGTATCGGCTGAGATAAGCCTCGAATTGCTGAATGACGCCCTCGAAAACGCCGCTGCGTCCATAAACCCCTGGAACTCCGCTTTCGATCAACAGGCCGGCTTCAACCAATTCGCGCTGATATTGTTCCTGTGCATTCTGGGGCGTGTTCATGTTCACCTCATTCGTCGCGCTGCATTAAGAGAAGGGTCGCGTTATGATTCATGATGCGGTCATTATTGACCATCAATGCCGTTCCATAGGCATCGCGCAGGTGGCGGCTAAGACTGTATTTCGAGTCATTGCGGTAGCCTGCAATCCCACAGATCAATAATGAACGACTGACGATATCGAGTATTAACGTGGAGCTTGATAACTTCAGGTTGTTGATCTTGACCGAGAAGCTAAAGCTATCGAGAGCTGCCGTATTATTTTCATCGAGATATTTTTGGTATTCCAATGCGCAGCTGTGAACGTTGTGTCGCATCTCCTGTAAAACAGAGTGAACCTCTGCCAGGCGAATGGTCGCTGTTTGCGGTGCGTTGGGGTTTTTCTTCACCATATCGCGTACAAAGGTGCGCGCCATGTTGACGGAGTCAGCAGCAATGCCAACCCAGAGAGAGCACCATAACACATGCGCTGTGGGATGCATACTGTGGCTCAAAATATCGGCAAAGGGGGTGGGAATGATCTGTTTGATGTGCCCCTTGCTCTTGACGATGAAACCCTCACTGCATGTGCCGCGAAAGCCCATCGTATCCCAGGTGGTGGTGGGTTCGAGTTCAAAGTCTTCACGGCCCAAAACCACATGCACCTGGTCATTGGCAGGGGCTTCCGGGTTCTTTCGGGCGGTGATGAACAAATCATCGGCCTGGAGCATGTATGAGATGACTGGTGCGTTCTTCGTGAGCGTGAAGCGGTCTCCATCTGTTTCCACCGCGCAAATGCTCGAACGCAAATCGCCGCCTGTGCCCATTTCTGTGGTGGCAGAAGCGAGCAGGCGTTGTTCGGCTGCCACTCGTTTGAGATACTCTTTGAAGTGCTCACTGGAGAGACCGTTGTGCAGGGCGCACGCAACCTGAATTTGGTGCATGGCAAAGATCATCGCTGTGGAGCCGCAATACTGGCCGACGGTTTCACAGATTCTTGCCAGCTGACTGATATTCATGCCCAGCCCGCCCAGGTCTGTAGGAATATAAGCCCCCAGCAATTTCAACTTCTTTAACTCATCCATCCCTTCACGGGGAAAACGTGCCTTCGCATCCACATCTGCGGCATTGGGGCGGATGACCGCCTCGCCCAGTTTGTGAAGCTGTCGGATCAAATCATCGAACTGTTCTTGTGAGATGCCTGCTTGATTGATCTTTTCCATGGACTCCGCCTTTAGCTTTTGAGTTGGTTGACGACATTTGCAATCGACTGAATGCTTGCAAATGTTTTACGACCGAGCATACTATCTGGAATCTCGATATCGAATTCCTCCTCCAGCGCCAGCATCACCCCCACCGTTGCCAGAGAGGTAAGGCCCGCATTATAAAGGTCGCTATCATCCGCCAATTGATCTACAGACGTAGACAAGCGACCGTTCTTAGCCAGGATTTCACGGATCTTTTCAATTGCCATTTAATTGCTCCGGTAAAATGAATTTAGAAATTTAATTTTGATGCATTTTACCTGAAATTAACAGAAATGTAAGTTTCTCTTCATAATAAACCCGATGCAAATCCATGATGAACGCATCCCGCCTCATCCCCAGCTCGAAACTGTCTCTTCGTCTGAAGCCTTTTCGCCCACCGAACTTGTCTAGCGAACCCGCTTTACATAAATCTTCAGATCGTCACCAACCGAGTAGAAATCTCGAATGGTCGCTTCGTTGACATAGCCGGTGCGAATATAGAACGCCCGCGTTTCTTCATATTTTTCCGTCCCTGAAGTTTCTGCAATTAACATTCGTCCGCCCGCCTCGCGTACAGCTTCTTCGCAGGCATTCAACAATGTACGTCCCACTCCCTTGCGCCGTGCAGCAGGGTCAACGGCAATCCAGTACAGGTCGTACACTCCATCAGTCAGGTCGCGATAACCATAAATCGCATAACCCAACACCTGCTCACTCTCACGATACACAATAAAGGAATATCCACTATCCTCCGCGCCCTGCTCGAGAAATTCATCGAACATCATTGGTACTGAGTCAATTTCCTCCTGACTGAATACACCTGCTCGTGCCGTGATGTCAGCGATTTGTGGCTTGTCTGTTTTAGCTGCTGGGGAGATCATATTGAATTGCCATCCATTGGGGAGATAGCCTATTGTCTCTGTATTTTCCATTTTTCGCAAGGCGGGATTTTGGAAACACTTCAAGTTGCCTTCCTCGTCAACGAAAACGGATTCACATTCCAATATATCGAGATCGGCGCGCAAAACGAACTGTATGCCGAAGTGATAACCGGCTTGAACGAAGGCGACATCGTCGCGCTTGGCATTGAGATCGAACAATAAATCATGAAACACAAACTCATCACATGTTTTATCTTTGCCATTTTGCTAAGCGCGTGTGGTCAAGCCGCGGCAGAAAGCACAGAATCCGCAAACGGATACAGCCCAGAGATCAACACACAGGTCGCACAGGTATTGACCTCTGCGGTGACTCCTACACCGGAGACGTTACCAACCCTCACAGCAAAGACAACACCGACAGCGCCCCCCACCCCCGCGCAGACGCTTCTCCCTACCCAGACCCTGCCAGCCCAACCCAAAACGTATGCCACGCTGCAGCCGTATCTCACCAATGTCACCGGCTACTCAAGCTGTGACAACTCAAACTATCTCAGCGACATCACCATCAATCAATACGTCGCGCCAGGAGAAACCGCCAAGATCACCGTTGACCTGATCTCCCCGGACACAGAAGGAACCTACACCGGCTACTGGATTCTCACAAATCGCGAGAATCAGGTATTCGGAGAAACCATCTACGTAACGATCACCGTCTCGAAAGATGAAACCGAAGAAGAGCCGGAGTAACCTGTGAATCACCTGTGAACTCCATATCCTACGCTTTTCTTCACAGGATTTTCACAGCAAGCTCTTTTATAGTTGGCTGTGATAAGATGAAGAAAAGTGAGATTGTATGCCTTCTGTCCTTGTTGTCGATGACGATCCCAAACTCCTAAAAATGCTTCAGCGCACGCTGACTTATGAAAACCTCGATGTTTTCACAGCCACCAACGGACTGGAAGCCCTGCCACTTGTGCAAACCCACCAACCCGACCTCATCATCGTCGACTGGATGATGCCCAAAATGGACGGCGTCTCTTTCATTCAACGCCTGCGCGATGAAGAAGACAAGACATTGATCCTGATGCTCACTGCCCGAGATGCCATCGAAAACCGTGTCGAAGGACTCGAAAGCGGCGCTGATGATTACCTTGTGAAACCGTTCGCGCCAGCCGAGCTTGTTGCAAGAGTCCATGCCATGCTGCGGCGGGTGGAAGCCAAACCTGAAAACCAAAAAGCCGCCTACGCAGATATCACGCTCGACCCCACCACCCACGAAGCTAAACGCGGCAGCCTGGAACTAAATCTAACTGTCACCGAATTCAATTTGCTTCATTTATTGTTGCGCCATCCGCGCCAGGTGTTGGAGCGCAGGCAGATCCTCAACGATGTATGGGGCTATGATTTCGGCGGCGATGACAACGTGCTCGAAATTTATATCGGCTACTTGCGCAAGAAACTCGAAGCCGATGGCAGTCCGCGCCTGATCCAAACTGTGCGCGGTATTGGCTATGTTTTGCGTGAGGAATAATGTCCATTCGGCTGCGTTTTACTTTTCTTTACACCTTTATCCTCGCACTGACGTTGACCATCTTTGGCATTGTGCTTTACACCATCCAGTCACAATCCACTCTTGATTCGCTCAAACAGGATTTGTCATCAGGTGCCAATAAACTGGCCGAAATCACGCTCAACTCAAATTTTCCCAATGATCGTCCTCCACCCAGTGAGCAAAAGCCCCCACCAGTTACCTTTGACCAGTTCTCAAGTGATCAAAATTTTAAAGACTTCCGCGAACGAGAAATCGCCCGCGTACTCGATCCAGACGGCAACCTCGTTGCCAGTCCTTTTGGACGTGAAAGTGATGCCCTGCCGTTAAGTGCTGAAGGCCTGCAAGCGCTGCAAAGCGGTACGGATTGGTATGAGGCCGCAACCATCTCTGAAGAAGAGATGCTGATCTACAGCCGCCCGGTGATCGTGGACAGTCAAGTGATCTATATTGTGCAGGTTGCCCGTTCGCTTACCGAACGGAATCGCACTTTGGGGACGCTTGCCACATCGCTTATTGTCGCAATTTCACTCATCTCTCTGATCGCTTTTGGGATCGGCTGGTTTTTTGCCAGTATCACTTTAAGTCCCATCCATCGCATTACCCAGACGGCGCAAAAGATCGGTGATGAACGTGATTTCTCCCGCCGGGTGGATTACAGCGGCCCGCAGGATGAGGTTGGCCAATTGGCGAGTACATTCAATGCCATGCTCACCCGCTTGCAGGATGCCTTCCAAAAAGTGGAGCATTCCCTGCAAATGCAGAGAAATTTTGTTGCCGATGTCTCACATGAATTGCGCACACCTCTTACCACCCTGCGTGGAAATCTGGGTCTGTTGCGGCGCAATCCGCCAATGCCCAAGGAAGATCAGGATGACATCCTTAAAGACATGGTGGATGAAAGCGATCGCCTTATTCGCCTTGTCAACGATTTGCTCATGCTTGCGCGTGCTGATGCAGGCCGAAATCTGGCACGGGAGGCGGTTGACATTTCGTCCCTGGTGGAAGACACCTGCCGCCAGGCACGTCAACTTGATCCAAAGCGAAATATTAATCTGAATGTTGCCTCCGGCCTTATTGCTCTCGGCGACCGCGATGCGATTAAACAAGTACTACTGATCGCATTGGATAATGCGTTGAAACATTCCTTCAGTGATATCAATATTACAGCACAGCAGCAGGACACGCAGATCGTCATCCATGTACAGGATTTTGGCGAAGGCATCCCCCCGGAAAAGCTCCCGCACGTCTTCGACCGTTTTTACCGCGGCAACGAGGACGCTGTCATTCCAAGTTTTGGTTTAGGTCTATCCATTGCCAAATCACTGGTTGAAACGCAGGGCGGGGCAATCAACATGGAAAGCGAAGTCGGAAAAGGAAGTACGTTGATCTTTCATTTCCACAAAGCTGGTTAATGCGGGTTGCTCAAGCTGGTAGACATCCCAAGTTCACTGTATATATCAGCAGGGTTTATTTTTTTATCTTTCCGATCGGGTTCAATCTATTTCATTTACACAAGCAGGGTTCTTCCAAAAAACTCTCCCACCTTCTCAAAAAACTGCGGATGTGTATGGCAGTCGCTGTGACCTTTTTGCGGAATGACCCACAACTGCGTTTTTTCAGGCGAGCCAGCCGCAGACAAAGCCCGCGCCTGCTCAACCGGAACCGTTTCATCCTGTTCGCCATGAATGAGCAGAAATTCTGCTTTTGATTTGCGAATGTTATTCACGGGCGCGATCACATCAAAATCCAATCCGTATTTTCGGCGCATGTACCCAAAAAGAAGAGACGCCAAAAAACCAGGGACTCGCCGCTTGCGAAATTCAAATCGCATTACCGCTTTGGGATGAGAGATGGCGCCAACGGTGACAACACTGCGGATCTGGTCGCTCCACCCTGCCGCATTGATGACCGCGCCTCCGCCTACGGATAAGCCGATTGCACCAATTGGGCTTGTGTTCCCCTGCTGCCTCAAGAACTTGACCACCGACACCACATCCTCGGCGAATGTCCCAACGGTGGGACGCGCAATGCGCGAACTGCTGCCATGATTGCGAGCATCAAACGCCAGAAGGTTATACCCCAGCGGATAAAGCGCCTGAAGATAAGGCAAAGTGCGTGAAAGGTTTCGGCTCCAACCGTGCAGCAAAATAATCGTGGGCGCATCGGACGCGGCAACAATATGCCAGCCATAAAGTGCGCCGCCATCACTGGCTGGGATGGAAACCTCTTGAAATGGGATGTTGTATTTTTCTGGCGTGACCTGATGAGGCGCGATCTCATACGTATACATGCGGTCTATCAGGGAATCAAGAAACTTCATGCAACTCGCCTTTTTTCTGGCTCAACAAATTCGCGGCAGCATCTCACCTGCCAGCATATCCACCACGCGGGTACTGCCCAATGCGGTCTTCAACAACACGCGCGACTTCGGCTCCGCGACCACTTCACCGATGACCACCGCGCCTTCGCCATACTTCATGGACTTCATCACCGCCAAAACCTTCTCCGCGTCTTCCTTCGGGACAATGGTTACCAGTTTCCCTTCATTCGCCACATAGAGAGCATCGAACCCAAGCATCTCGCACGCCGCGTTGACTTCGGGATGCACAGGAATGGTTTCTTCCTTCAATAGAATCCCCACATTCGATTGAACCGCGATCTCATTCAAGGTTGTCGCCAAGCCGCCGCGAGTCGGGTCACGCAACACATGGATGTTCGGACTTGCATCCAACATCGCAGCAATGAGATGATTCAACGGCGCGACATCGCTCTGCAAACTGGACTCAAATCCCAACTCGCCGCGTGCTCCAAGAACAGCAATGCCGTGGTCACCAATCGTACCGGACAAGATCACCACATCGCCTGGCTTCGCATTCGCACCGCTGACGTTGACATCCTCGTGCACAACACCAACTCCTGCAGTGGTGATGTACATTCCATCCGCTTTGCCTTTTTGTACAA
>DAOQPR010000118.1:4700-8132 GCA_035333265.1 Anaerolineales bacterium | reverse complement strand
TGAGAGCCATATACACTTGAAAGGAACCTTACCATGCGTCCGGTGGCATAGGCAGTGGGAAGGGTGTGACCTCCCGCCCACAAGTCAAGTAACTCCACACCTTTGATAAGTTTCTTGCGAATGGAAACGGTCATGTGGGCCAGTTCACGTTCGGCGGGTTCAAGGTCTTCGGTTTCGAGGGAAGGGCGAATGTTCGGGCTGAAGTGTAGTGAGGAGGCCAGTGAGCCGACCAGGGTTTTGATTTCACCAGCCAGTTTTTCGTTTCCGGCGAACAGTACGGCAGGTCGTTTTTCAGCCGGCATGAGGTAACTGGCCAGGCCAACCGGTTCAAGCAGTTTTTGAATGGAACGGGAGGCGCCGCCATCGGTACCCCCGGCAATGACGATCAACTCCGGCCGGGCGCGCAGAAGATTATCGATCTGCTGGTCCGGCTTGCGGTGGTCGCTCAAATTGATGGTGTCAAGGATGCGGGCGTAAGTGGATTCGGTTAATCGGCGGGCGCTTTCCAGCGAAACATCCTTGAGAAGGCCGACCACAACGGTTTTTATGGAGGGACCTGCAGAAAGGGTGACGACCAACCCATCCACTCCAGAACCATCGTTTTGGGATGGAAGAATAAGGTCTCGCGCGGAATTAAGGAGATTCTTCTTTAGAATAGACTGGAGATTCTCAATGGCGTTACGCGCGCCTTCAGAAACATCCTTAACCGGGGCTTCAGCCGTGCTGGGAGCAGAGCCGGAGGCTACGAAACGGTATTCGCCCTCGATCACGTCAAAAAGGACTGCGCGTGTGTTCGCCGCGCCGACATCAATAGCTAAAAGAGAGTTACCAGCAACCAGTGAAGTGGGCATGATACCTAGAGGATCCCAAACATAATAAGCAAGTCATTGAAAAACGTAACCATCGAAGTGACGCGTTCTATCAAAGCTGTGAGCGCAGCAGCATACACGCCCGCAAAGATTACACCCAATGTAATGCCAATGAAGATCTGTCCCAACAGGGCGATGATCTCAACGAGTACGAAGCGCCGCATGGAACCATCCGCCTTCGGGCGCGCGCCAAAGTGGAAATAGGCCAGGGAAGTGACTGTTCCCAGCATGAGAATGGCGCCATTTGCCATGATCTCAAGCGGACTGATATTGTTGGCCGCCGCGAATTTTGGGTCGAAATAGTTAATGGCCGCTTCAACCTGCGGGATCAACGTCCCATTCACCGCTCCAATAAGGGTTACGGCAGCCCCTGCACCGACGAGTACCGCCATGGCCAATCTCGACATTCCAGACAAGCCAGGAAACACCTTCATAAAGACCAGGAGCACAAACAACCACAATAAGAGTAGATAGACCAAGCGGGGAATGGACAAGGTTTGAATCGCAGATAGAGTCGGCAGCCACAAACGCGGGATTAAGACTTGCCAGAGGATCACGGAAGCCACATATCCCGAGGCTACGCCGACAAAAATATAGACCGCAACTCGAAAGAACGGATTATCCCCAATCAAATAACTAAGGATGAGGATGGTAAACAAAAACCCAAGGATACCGCCTATCAGATCAGTGGAGATGGGCATTTATGAAGTCTCCCTCTTGGTCGACGAAGAGCGGTCACGCAAACCAAGCGCCAGGTTGAACAACCCGCCGCCCAGTACAACGACCATGGCAAGCAACATCCCAATGCTGTAGGCATCCCAATAATTTCTCGCAATGCCAGGGCGGTTATATTGTGCCTCATAGATCGCGCCACCGTACACCCCCGATACCATGCCATTGATCTGAACGGAGCTGTAATATGGCTGGATCATCGGTGCGGCCTGGGCGCTTGAAATCACCAGGAAAGGTATGCTTCCACGAACATCCTGTGTTTGCTCCACCCAGGCACGAGCAGCATCGGCGCTGTCGGTAATGAGCAAAATGACAGCGAAGTCATTCAGTTTTATGCCATCATCCCCCCAACCTGGGCCAGATGTCCAGGCCGGATTCATGGAAATATCCACAGGAGCAGCAGTTGCAGGCCCCAGGGCAAATGCGCGAATACCCAACTGACCACCCGGGAGATACCCCAAATTCTGGTAGGGAAGGCCCGTTTGGTAACGCTCAGCCAACGGTCCGGAAATGAGGCGTTCTGCCAGCATGGAGCCACTCTCATTACTGGAAACAAAGGTCAAATAGGGATGCTTCAACAGCAAAAAGTTATCCAACACTGGCACAATGGCAGATTCCATTTCGCCAACGCGCGAAGGCTCATAATCCAGAGCCACCAATACAGGCACACCTTCGGGAACGGCCTCTAAAATGGCTTTGGTGTAGCTGATCTCTGCCGGCACGGCGCGCGGTGTGGCAAAAAATTGTGATCCCAGAATCGCGGTGGTAAATGTGACGATCAAAAGAATGGCCGCAAACGACCAACGTAAAGTGCGCGAAACACCCAGCGTACGTTCAGTTTCAAGTGGTTCGGGGGCGGTCTCAGCCGCAAGGATCTGCTCAAGAATGTTTGCATTCTTAAGTTGTTCCTCACTGGCATTAAGCTTAATGGAATAGGCCTTTGGTTTACTCGTTGGGGTGAAACCCGACCCGGCCGGAAGAACACCCGTCAAACCTGCCAGCGCGCCGCGTGACTCAAGCGGTTGGTCGCCCAACCCTGGCAGGGAAACACCTGCCGGTGTGGGTTCAACAGGCCGCATTGCTTCAACCCAGGAAGGCAATTCACTCGGAGAGAGCGCATCTCCGCTGTTGAAGGGCGTAGGCGCAGAAGAAGATGGCTCAATGGCACTTGAAAGCCAGTCCGGCATATCGGTAAAGAGCGTATCGGCATTATTGGAAGAGTCATTCTCAGTGGTAAAAGCCGGGAATGTCTCAAACGGTAAATTCGACGCATCAGAATGAGGCGGCTCGGTGGCTGCGATCTCAACGGGTTTGGCTGCTTCCAGCCAGGTGGGGATGTCAGGTTGCACATCGTTCCCAACCGGTTGCGCTTGTGGCTCATCAAAAATGGAGGATTGTGGCGCGGCAGACTTCAACCAATCAGGCAGATCGCCAAAGTCTTCCTGAGCAGGAGTTTCTTCAACAGACGATTCCGTTTTGCGCAGGTCTGTTACGCGCAGGGTGTCATCCTCTGCCATCCAGGCTGGGGTATCCACCCCTGTGCCACCCTGTTGTTTCTTCAACCATGCCGGAGTTGTATCCGACTTTTTAGCCTCTTCTGGTTCTTTCAACCATGATGGAAGATCATCGGCCGCCGAACTCGCCTCCGCCTCCATTGAAGCTGGCTCTCCAAAAGCAGCCTGATCCTCGCTGGAAGCTACAGCCGCACTACCAAGCCCGCTCAACCAATCCGGCGTTTCAAAAGACGAATCTGTTGCAGGTTGTGCTGGCGTAGCGGCAGGGGATTCTGTGCCAAGCCCGCTCAACCAATCCGGCGTTTCAAAGGACGAAT
>DAOQPR010000118.1:0-4600 GCA_035333265.1 Anaerolineales bacterium | reverse complement strand
ACCAATCCGGCGTTTCAAAGGACGAATCTGTTGCAGGTTGTGCTGGTGTAGCAGCAGGGGATTCTGTGCCAAGCCCGCTCAACCAATCCGGCGTTTCAAAGGACGAATCTGTTGCAGGTTGTGCTGGTGTAGCAGCGGGGGTTTCTGTGCCAAGCTGGCTTAACCAATCCGGCGTTTCAAAGGACGAATCTGTTGCAGGTTGTGCTGGCGTAGCAGCGGGGGTTTCTGTTCCAAGCTGGCTTAACCAATCCGGCGTTTCAAAAGACGAATCTGTTGCAGGTTGTTCTGGTGTAGCAGCGGGGGTTTCTGTGCCAAGCTGGCTTAGCCAATCCGGCGTTTCAAAGGAGGAAGCAGTGGAAGGTTGTGCTTGTGTAGAAGCGTTGTTTTCCGTGTCAAGCCTGCTTAACCAATCCGGTGTTTCAGGCGAGTCAAAGGTGGAAGCAATGGGAGTTGGCGATTGTGCAGCAGCAGGGGTTTCTGTTCCAAGCTGACTTAACCAATCTGGGGTTTCAAGCGAAGATGCTGTGGGAGACTGTGAATCATTATTCTCAGATCCAAGCTGTTTCAGCCAATCGGTTGCTTCATCATCACTGGCAGCTTTTGCTTCAGCTTCCAGATTACGCAACCAGTCGGGAGTTTCTTCCCTTGGCTGTGGCGAATCGAAGATACCTGCCTGCTGAACCGGCTCTGCCTGGTCAGACTCCCCAAACCAGTTTGTCAGCTCATCTTTTTCATCAGCCTTTGGGCTTTGCGATTGCAAATCAGCCAGCCAGGATGGAACTTCATTATCGTTTGTCGATGAGTCCTGGGATGCGAAATCATCCTTCTTCCCCATTTCCACCCAGCGTGCGCCGCTCGTCTCCGTAATCGGATCAACTTTGGCAGCCTTGGGCGCCCCACCAGTAATATTGGCGAGCCAGTCAGGAACATCTTCTTCTTCATCTTCTGAAGACTGAGATTGCAATCCTGCCAAAAAATCGATATTCGAAGCAGGCGGCTGTTGCGGCGGAGGCGTTTGCTGAGTTGGCGGAGGAGGCGTTTGAGAACCCTGAGACTGACGGGCAGACTCACGGGCATCTTTCAACCATTGCGGCAGAACAGGCTCCAGTTTGCCAGTATCTTGTGGTGTGGGCACCTGCCCAGGCATATAGGAATCTGTTAACGGGCTCTGGCAGTTCTGACAAAGCTTTTGGTTGGACGGGTTATCTGTTCCACATACAGAACACTTGATCGTATTTGCCATTTATTTACCCCCATATGGGCGGTCAACGCCCGCCAGAACACGCAACCCCGTTGTCAGCGTGCCAAGTGCCACACCAATGAGAATACCGCGCGCACCACCCAATGCCAGGATTTGCGAAACCCATGGGCGGATCCATGTTCCAATCACAGGAACATCGCCGAACGGCAGAGTGGCCGAACCCAGAAATATGACAGATGCAGCAAGAATGAAGAAAATACCCATCATATCCGCCCGCTTGCGCAGCATACGGACAGCAGCATATAGCAAGGTAATCGCGAGCAATCCCATCAGGGTGGCTTCGACAGGAATAATGACCCCATTCAGGAAGATATTCCGCACAATGGGATGTTGCGGCCCAAGGAATGTCCCAATGATGATCGTGACGACCAAGCTCAAGATCAACAATGCGCTGTAAACACTACCTGTTTCGCGGCGGCGGATTTTATCAAAATGGACGGTAAGCAGGTTAAAGACACCCACCAGCGCGGCACCTCCCGCCAGAATGACAGCCCAATCCAACAGAAAACTCTGATAGACCGCTGCCTCCGGGAGAAAATAACCGAGCAGAACGAGAATCCCCACAGTGATCGCAATAACAGCAGTAAAGAAACGCATCAACATTAGATCATCCCCACAAATTTACCCAATGCACCACCCAACAAGACGAGAATAATGACCCAACGCAAGATGTCCTGTACGGTCAGGCTTGCAGCATGAGCAGCATCTCCACTGAGATAGGCGTTCGAGGCAAATAATTCCTCACCTACCAGTGCATCCTGTGTGCTGGCAAAAAGTACAGACTGCCCAGCCAGATTATCACTGGCACCGATAAGCGTAACGTTATCTCGATCCGAAGCGTCTGTGAGCAGGCCCACCTCCGGGCCAAAATGGCCGACAAGAATGTTGGTGGAAACATTTTCGTTTCTCGAAATATACATTGCCCCGGCTGCATAACTGAATGGTGTCAAGCCTGTAACACGGCCTGAAGTGGAAACAGACAATTCACTTACCCCAGCGGCCTGATAACCAGCCTGCACCGTATCCTGGGTCAACAGACCAAGTACCGGGTCACCGGCAGAGGCGACGGAGGGCATATCGCTTACGGAGGTCTGTTCGGCAATACTTCGCAAAAGAACCAAACCTGCAAAAGCCGAACCGCCGCGTGCATCCAATAGATTGCCATGTCCCAATGAGACATGCACCCGTTTTCCATCTTCGATATTCAGGCCAAGCGAATGGGAAAGACGAGCAAGGGCCGGGATATTTCGCAGGCGTGCAGGAGAGCGCCGCTTCCAAAGGGTAACAATAAGCAGCAGGAAGGCGGAAGCAACAAGTATGGAAATTGCAAAAAGGGAATGTATGGTCATGAATTCGATCCTTCATTCAGGAAGGATGCAAAAGCGCGGGTTTCCGATTCATTTTCAAGCATTTCGGCAAGAGCGTCCAACTGGTTGTTCCGGAAAAAGCCGCCACTAAAATAAATCGCCTGCGCTCCGAGCAAGGCAAGCGGGCTTCCTGCTTCCAGAAACGAGGCGACCAGATCGTGAAGTTGATAACGGCGCAAGGACTCAGCCCAGCGATGCCAAAATTCGCGCGTTGGCTTCATAGGTAGTGCGAGTATAGCATAAATTCATTCAGGCTTTGCGCGCGGTCCATGTCGAAAAATTGCAGTTCAGTAAAATTTTTAAAAAGCCCAGAGATTTTCAAGGATCTCTGGGCCTGATTCTTACGGAGCGATGACCGTGTCGGATGGAATTTCAATATCCTTTGGAATAATGACGATCCCATCGCGCACATACCATTTTTCATGATCCATATCTGTTCCGCGGGGAAATGGGCGGATGGTGACGTTCTCGCCAATGCGGGCATTTTTGTCGAGAATGGCGCCTTCAATATGGCTGTTCGCCCCAATTCCAATGGGCAGCCCGCCCCAGTCGCGCTCAAAATAATCTGCACCCATGATGATGCTGTCTTTGATCACACATCCAGCCGCGATCTGACTACGAATGCCAATAATGGAATGGGTGATTTCCGATTTCAACACCCGGCTGCCCTCAGCGATCAGAACATCCTTAAAGCTGCTATCCTCCACAATCGAAGCAGGCAGGTAGCGCATATCAGTATAAATGGGCAGTTTGGCGTCATAAAAATTGAACGGTGAATCAGGACGGGTCAGCATGAGATTGGTCTCATAGAACGAACGAATGGTTCCAATATCCTGCCAGTAATCATCGAAGTCAAAGCCATACACGGAATGTGACCCAAGCGCCTCCGGAATGATATCGCCGCCAAAATCGTCATGGTCCGGGAAGTTGGAGATCATATCCAACAGCACTTTGGTATTGAACATATAGATTCCCATGGAGCCAAGGAAGGGACGTTTGGGATCGTCGCGGCTGATGAATTGTTTTTGGATCTCGGGGTCTTTGGGCTTTTCAACAAAGTTCGAAATTCTGCCATCCGACTCGCGCTTCAAGATTCCGAAGCGGCTTGCCTCTTCCTTCGCAACCGGCTGCACAGCGACAGTGATATCCGCCTTATTGGCCCAGTGATACTCTGCCATGGCCTTGTAATTCATACGGTAGAGATGATCGCCTGCCAAGATCAACACATATTTCGATCCGGTGGCCTGAATTTCCAGCATTTGCTTGCGGACAGCATCCGCTGTTCCCTGATACCAGTCCGCACTTTCCATGGTTTGTTCGGCGGCCCAGATCTGCACCCAGCCCTGGTGGAACGAGTCGAAGTCATACGTGCGGGTGATGTGCCGATGCAGTGACACCGAATTGAATTGGGTCAAAATAGCGATCCGAAAGATCTCTGAATTGATGCAATTGCTGATGGGAATATCGATGAGGCGATACTTTCCTGCGATTGGTACAGCGGGTTTCGAACGCATCTGTGTAAGTGGGTACAGGCGTGCTCCGCGTCCTCCACCAAGGATCACAGCCAGGATATCGTTGAAAGACGGCATATATGCCTCCCGGAAAAGTATTTTACGAGCGCTGCTCTATTTTACACCCATCATCTTACGAATACGATAAAGAATATAAACAATTGGATATGCCAGCAGGATCAGGACATCAAAGAGTGCAAAGAACAGGTAAAGTTTCATCTCTCAATTCTCCATTATTCAATGAACACCACAACATATACAATCAATATACGTTTTCATTCCATTTTTGATTTTACAAACCCACAGACTCCAAGTCAACCATCCCAGGGTTGGGATATATAAAAATCAAACGTCCTCCGTGGGGAGGACGTTTTGACTGCAAACCGTAATACCTGCTAAGGTAAGGTACCTGCTAAGGTATAATGCCTGTGTGCCGAAGGAGGGAATCGAACCCTCATTCC
>DAOQPR010000117.1:0-8165 GCA_035333265.1 Anaerolineales bacterium | reverse complement strand
TCTCAGTCAATGTCTCCAGTTGATCCGGTGAAAAGATGCGCGCATCCAGGTTATCTACCAAAAATGCCAACACAATTCCACCGATCAACCCGGCTAGGAACCCAAACACAGCCAGAAACACAGGGCTGAGCGTTGGCTCTGTTGCTTCAACCGCCGGGCTAACGATCAGAATATTTTGCGAACGCGCCTCGCGAAGTTGTGAACTGTAAACATTTTCATAACGTCCAATCAGATCGGTATACATACTTTGCTGGCTTTGGATCATCTGCCGTGACATCAGGATCTGCTGGGAATAGGTATTGGAACGGACCGAAAGTTCTTCATATTGCCGATCAAGCGCCTCCCGCTCCTGCTCGAGGCTGCTCAATGCTTCGCCCAGGCTTTTGATCTGGCTGGTAGCCCCCGACTGTTGGGCACGCTGATATTGATCCGAAGTGTTCTGGTAACTCTGGTCGTTCAGGCTCATTGTTCTTTCCAATATGGCCATCTTTGAAACCGTTTCAGAGTACCCCTTCACGAGCTCATCATATTCCTTTTGAGCCTGAGCCAGCGATTCTTCCAGTTCCTTCTTGCGCGCATCCAACAGGGTCAATTCCTCCGAGCTTGGGTTGCTTGCCACCACTTTCTCCTGCCGGGCAATGATCAATTCTGCCAAAGTATTGGCAGCTTCGGCAGCAAGGGCAGGGTCACGGCTATCGACAAGAATCTGAATGATCTCGGAATCAGGGATGATCTTGACGGTAATATTCGGCAGGACATCCACACCCAGTTTTTCCTTCAGTTCGCTCTTCAGTTGATTGCTGGTGGCGATCTGAGCATAGGTGTTCATCAGGCGGCTGGCAAATGTGGTCTCGTAGTAGGTGTAGCCCAGGGAGCCGCCCATTGGGGTGATGACTTGAAGCCGGGCCTCAGCTTCATAATCCACATACTTACTTGCAAAGATGGAAAGACCAACGGCAGCAAGAATCACCAATATGACGACCTGCCAGCGTCTGGCTAGAATGGCGAAGTAAGTTTTCAATTCCATGGGCTTGCCTTTCCCGGCAGTTTTACATAGCTGCCGTAAAACTGCCGGGGTAGATTAGGTTTGGGTGGTTGAACCAGCCTGCGACGAAAAAAGAGGCGGGCAATTGTCACATGGGAATCGGTAAGTTCGTGATCTCAGAAGCCACGACCTCCACCTGCTCCTCGGTCAATTCCGGATACATGGGCAGGGAGAGAATCTCGTTGCAGATCTGTTCTGCAACCGGGAATTGTCCGTGCCGATCCTCCCCTTTTGCGAAGAAGGGTTGGAGGTGGACCGGGGTTGGATAGTGAATCGCTGTGCCAATGCCGTGTTCCTTGAGGCGGACTTGCAAGGCATCTCGCTCCTGTGAGCGGATGACATAAAGATGGTAGACGTGTTGATAGCCAGGCGGTTCGGCAGGGATGGCAACAGAGGAGCCTGCAAGCATTTTGTTGTATACAGCTGCCAGCCGTCTGCGAGAGGCGATCCACTCATCCAGGTAGGGAAGTTTGACCCGCAGGATCGCTGCCTGGAGGTTGTCGAGTCGGTGATTGAACGGTTCCAACTCATGAACGTTCTTGACGCGCTGACCGCAATTACGCAATGCCCTCACTGTTTCGGCGACCTTGGGATCATTGGTCGTGACAATACCGCCATCGCCACAAGCGCCCAGATTCTTGGTTGGGTAAAAACTGAATCCGGCAGCATGGCCCAAATTCCCTGTGCGCTGCCCCTTGTACATGGCGCCATGACCCTGACAGGCGTCTTCAACGACCAGCAGGTTATATTTTTCGGCAATGCCCATGATCATATGCATATCAGCAGGCAGTCCATAGAGATGAACCGGAAGGATGGCTTTGGTCTTTGGTGTGATTGCTTCCTCAACTTTTACCGGGTCAATGTTCCAGGTCTGCGGGTCGACATCCACAAAAACGGGAGTTGCGCCGGAAAAGGCAATGGCCGCTGCGGTAGCTGTGAAGGTATGTGCAGGGACGATCACTTCGTGGCCGGGACCAACCCCAAGCGCACGCAGACTCAACTCCAGGGCTGAGAGTCCGCTATCCACACCGACAGCATATTTTGCGCCGCAGTAGGCTGCAAATTCCTCTTCAAGCTTTGTAACATCCTGCCCAAGGATGAAATCGCCGCGATCCAGAACGCCTTGAACGACGTTGTTGATTTCATTGCGCAGGCGTTTATGCTGGGTGGTAAGTTCGATCAATGGAATGTTCATGGTTCCTCACTTATGGTTCTTTGACTGTGATGGGATGGGCCGGATTGCCCGCCACCACCGCGCCTGCCGGGACGTCGTGTGTTACGACACTGCCCGCCCCCACCAGCGCACCCTCGCCAATGGTCACACCGCAAAGGATGGTGGCATTGCTTCCAATGGAAGCGCGTTTTTTAATCACGGTGGGCACACAGACCCAATCCGCTTCGGTTTGAATGGAGCCATCTTCATTGGTGGAGCGTGGGTATTTATCATTGATGAACATCACGCCATGCCCAATGAAGACCTCATCTTCAATGGTGACCCCCTCACAAATGAATGTATGGCTGGATATTTTGACATGCCTGCCGATCTTTGCCCCCTTTTGTATCTCTACAAATGTCCCAACCTTGCTATCATCGCCTATTTCGCAGCCATACAGGTTAACGAAGGCGTAGATCTTTACATCCTGGCCAAGTTTTACATCCGGGGCTATGCGGGCATATTCTGGAGTTCCCATGAGATCTCCTCCCGGGCGGAGCCATTCGCGATGGAATGCTCCGCCGCTTCCAAGATACGCACCACACTCAGACCGTCATAACCGCTGCTGCATGGTTTTGCGTGGTTGTTGATACTGTCGATGAAATGCTGGCATTCCTGGCGCAACGGCTCAACGAAACGGACATTGGGAATATGAATATCGCCGGAGCGGTAATTACAGTGAAATTCCCCATACCCATTCGTATATTCGGGAGCTTCCACACCCTTATCGTAAATGGTCAGCTTCTTTTCGTTCTCCAGATCGTTATAGACGATCATTTTCTTGCTGCCTACCACCGTGACTCGCCGCACCTTGCATGGATCAAGCCAGGAGACATGAATGAAGGCAGGAATCTGGTTCGGGAAGATCAAATTCACATACGCTACATCAGAGATGCCCTCGAAGACACAAGGCATGGCTTGCGCACTGACAGAAACCGGGTTCTCTCCGAATATGTACAGCAGAATGGAAATATCATGAGGAGCCAGGTCCCACAGGACATTTGAATCGCGCTGGAACAATCCCAGGTTCAACCTGGCTGTATCCACATAATAGATCTCCCCCAGTTCGCCGCTTTCGATATATTTCTTCAACTCCACGACGGCAGAGTTGTATTCGAACGTATGCCCAACCATCAGGGTTAACCCACGCGCTTCCGCCAGATCGATCAATTCCTGCGCATCCCGACTTTTCAAGGTGATGGGTTTTTCAACCAATACATGCAGGCCGTGCTCCAGGCAGTCCTTTGCGATGGGATAATGGAAAGCAGGCGGCACTGCAATGACTACGGCATCCACGTCCATTTTGAAGAAATCTTTATAGTCTTTCGTTAGAACGATGTTTGGATACAAAGTGCGGGCGCGTTGGAGCCGGTCATCCTTGCCATCCGCAATGGCAACAAGCTCGGCGGATGGTAATTCGAAGAAATTTCGGGTCAGGTTGGGTCCCCAATATCCATACCCGATAACCCCTACCTTAACGGTGTTCATAGATTAACCTCCATTGTTTATCCTCAACGTGCTCCCTTGCCTGACACGATTGCCAGGGGGGTTTTCAACGCAATTTTGATGTCGAGCCAGATCGATTGGTTCGTGACGTAGTCAACGTCAAGTTTCACCTGTTCATCGAAATCGGCAATACAGCGCGCCGTAACCTGCTGCAAACCGGTAATTCCGGGTTGGGCATCCAGGCGGCGAAAATGCCAGGGTTTATAGCATTCCACTTCATAAGGGAGGGCAGGCCGCGGACCGATCATACTCATGTCACCGCACAAAACATTCCATAACTGAGGCAGTTCATCGAGGCTGAAACGCCTCAGGAACCGGCCAGGCCTGGTAATCCGCGGATCGTTGAGCAGCTTTCTGACCTTGGTATCTTCCCCCTGAATTTCGGACATTTTTTGTTGGTCGTTCTTGATCAATGCCTGAACATAGTTCTTGTGCAAACTACAATCTACATTCACTTTCATCGTTCTGAATTTATAGAAGGGGAATGTTTCCCAGCGCCAATAATAGGCAGATCCGATTCGAATACGCCGGGAGCCCACCCGCTCCTGAATAAAGAAGATCGGCCCGGGAGAGTAGAGATAGATCGCCAGAGCCACCAATAACATCAGCGGACTTAACAGCAAAAGCAGACTGCCCGAAAGGAGAATATCCACCGTTCTCTTTAAGACATAATAAATGGAACGCCCCTTGATGGCCGGAAGCAATGCTCCCGGCTGCCAATCACGAATGATATGAAAATCCAATTCCTTATGCATATGAAACCTGCCCCGTCGATGAAAATAATCTCTTCCTGTATCCCGATCGGTTGACCAGGACTCAGCTTTGAATAACTTGATTGGTTTCAATATAGCAAAAAGAATCTTTTATATTCTTTGAATTATTTTTGAATCTTCTTTAATATCCCTCATTGAACATCGAATTTATCCTCTTTACGTGGTTCGAAACAATATCCGCGCCCCCAAAGTGTGTGAATGTATTGATGGCCGTGTTGACCATCCTGCAGTTTTTTACGAAGATAGAAAATATATAAAGAAGGATCGGATTGAAGGGTTGATACCGGCTCGCCCCACACCTCACGCATCAACTCACGCTTAGAAACGGTTTTCCCCTGTTCACGCACCAGGTAAGCAAGAACACTGTATTCTCTCGGCGAAAATTCAACAATCGCACCATTCAATTGCACGGTCTGGGTGGACATATCGATTTTTAGAATCGAATCCTCATAAGAAATAATGTAAGATGAAGCCGCCTTACTGCAATGATCTGACCTGCGCAATAAGGCATACACCCGTGCTTCGAATTCATTCTTATTGAACGGCTTTTTCACATAATCATCTGCCCCCACAGTGAACCCGCGCAAAATATCGCTGTCTTCGGCTTTGGCGGTCAGCATCAACACCGGCACACTGGATACTTCACGCAGTTTGGTACATACCTCAAACCCGCTCATGCCGGGCATCATAATATCCAAAATGATAAGGTCGGGGTGAATTTCGTAGGACTGTTTCAGACCATCCGGACCGGAATAGGCCTGATACACGGTGATATCCATTTGCCGGAGAATCAATCCAATCAACTTTCCGAGGTCCAGGTCATCATCGATCAATAAAACTTTTTTTCCCATACTCCCTCTCCAATAGGATTATCGTATACTCCCTCCAAATTAACACAAAAGGAACAACCTTACAAATATGCAATGTCATGAATATTTGTAATTTTCGTCCATAAAGAAAAACGGCGGAAAAAGCCAAATGGTGATGAGCAAGCAAGGTAAAGGGAAGGAGGCGCAGGGATTCGCATGTCTCATTTTCTTCGTGAGCGGAGTCTTATAGGTAGGACAGGCTTAATATCCATGACCCGAGCCCAGTGTATGCGAGTATGATTCAAGGAATGAAGAAAAGCAACATCGAATCCGCCGATGCGCATGCGGATTCCCCAGGCAAAGACTTTGAATCTCTGTTTCGGGAATATTGGGCATATGTCTATTGGAGTCTTTTCATTCCCCATTCTGTGGTAAAAATTCACCTCGACCATGCAAATCCAAATCGACAAACTCATCCGCGCCAAACGGCGCAGCATTGCCCTCATCGTCGAACGGGATGGCAGTCTCACGGTGCGCGCACCGAGGCGGGCAACCTTAAAGGATATTCAAGACTTCATTCAGGAAAAGATCGATTGGATCATCCGCTCACGCGAGAAACTCAAAGCCATCGTTCAACCCCAAAAAAAGGAATACAGGGATGGAGAATGCTTCCTTTTCCTTGGGCAGGAATACGAACTGCGCCTCGTCCCGCCTCAGCGGCCTGCCCTCAAATTCGACGGTGGATTCACACTGTCAGCTTCTGCGCGAGAACGCGGCGAGCAGGCATTCACCAACTGGTACAAGGCTCAAGCATTGAAGGTCTTGACCGAGCGCATAACCCACTACGCCAGCCTGCATGGATTCTTGCCAAAACAGGTTAAAGTCAACTCGGCGAAAACACGCTGGGGTTCCTGCACGTCCACCGGTACGCTCAACTTCACCTGGCGGCTGGTCATGGCTCCGCTCGAGGTGATCGACTACGTCGTCCTGCATGAACTGGCACACTTAAGAATAAAAAATCACTCCCCGCGATTCTGGAAGTTGGTAGAATCACTTTGCCCTGATTTCAAACGTCATCGCAAATGGTTAAGAGACCATGGCGAGCGATTAAATCTATAACTTTTTCATTGGAGAATGCATGCTTCCCGACACCCTGCTCGAAGTCCGCGACCATACCGGACCAGACTATATGCCGCTCGTTGATTACCAATCCTGGCGTGTGGCCCTGATGAACTACACCGACGACCTGACACCCGACAAGATCAATCGAATGCAAAAACATACCGAAACCGATGAGGTCTTCGTGTTGATGGCCGGACGCTGTATTTTATTTATCGGGGAGGGAGAAGAAAGCGTAACCCAAGTCCATGCAGTGGATATGGATTTGTATAAACTTTATAACGTCAAACGCGGCGTCTGGCATTCGCATACTTTCAGTAAAGATGCACGCGTACTGATCGTGGAAAACCGCGATACGGTGGTGGAGAATTCACCATTTGTAGGGCTGAACGGGGAACAGCAGAATGAAGTTATGGAGTTGACCAAAAAATTATGGCAATAAATTTGTAGGGGCGGGGTCATCCCGCCCCATGTGTTTCATTAAGCAAAAAGGGCGGGGAAACCCCGCCCCTACATGTCATCCAAATTCAAACGTCGGCATCCCCTCGTATTTCGTCACCACTTTAAACAGCCCGCCAGAGAGCGGGTATTTTTGCAGGTCTGCCTCGCTCATGCCTTTCCGCGCAGAGGTGATGTATAACTCGTTGCGATCCTTGCCGCCAAACACTGGGCAGGATGATTGCAAGGCAGGCACGGGAATCTGCTCCAATAGTTGGGCAGTATTCGGGTTCCAGCGTGTGACCTGTGCGCCACCCCACATGGCGATCCACAAATTGCCTTCGGTGTCGGATGTCATACCGTCTGCCCAGCCAAGGGATTTTGGGACTTCAAAGGCCCTGCGTTTATTCGCGATCTCGCCGGTCTTCACATCATAATCATATGCGCGGACTTCACAGGCGGGCGTGTCGATGTAGTAGAAGGTCTTGTAATCCGGACTCCAGGCCATGCCATTGGAAATGGTCACATCGCGGAACAACACACGCGTTGATTTTCCGTCGAAAGAATAAACAGAGCCGGTTGGGTCAGTCTCGTTCATATCCATCGTACCGGCGATGAAGCGGCCAGCGGGGTCACATTTGCCGTCGTTCATGCGGTTGGTGGCAGATTCGGTCAGAGTTGCAAGAACCGTCTGCTGGGACAAAGCAGGGTCAAAATCCACGAAGGAGGCGCGTTTGCCTACGATGAGATGTCCATTTTTGCAGGGGGCAAGACAGCCAATGTATTCATCCAGTTCAGCCAGCACTTCTCCGCCTGCATAAATTCGTTTTCCCAGAATGTCGACCCAATAAAGGGTTTGAGTCTTTTCATCCCAGGCGGGGCCTTCGCCCAATGTGGCTTTGACATCAAACAGAAGTTCAGTGTTCATTAGAACCAATTCCTTTTGTAGAAGATATAAGTGGCCAGGGCAGTAAGCGCCAGAGACAACCCAATGACTGTTAGAAATGCCAATGGGTGGCCTTCTCCTGGCAGGGCCACGTTCATTCCGTAGAATGAGGCAACAATGGTCGGCATATTGAGGATAATTGTAAGTGCCGCGAGCGCCTTCATGACTACATTGAGATTGTTCGAGATGATCGAGGCAAAGGCATCCATCATACCGGAAAGAATCTCAGCGGCGATACTGGTCATTTGAATGGCTTGCTGGTTTTCAGTGAGCACGTCTTCCAGCAAATCCTGGTCTTCTTCATAGTAATTGAAGA
>DAOQPR010000116.1:0-8203 GCA_035333265.1 Anaerolineales bacterium | reverse complement strand
GCGGCGGCGAGTGGCAGAACGCCCAACTGATTCTAATTACAGCGCGTGATGGGGAAAAGCTGATTGGCATTGCCCCGCTGTTCATTGCTGAATATGAGAATAAACCGTCACTCCTGTTAAATGGAAGCATCGAGATTTCAGATTACCTGGATGTGATCGTTCGCCCTGCAGACCACGCTGCCTTCCTTTCCGGTTTGTTGGATTTTCTCGCCTCGAACCTCGCCGGAAACTGGTCCAGCCTCGACTGGTATAACCTCCCCGATGATTCCCCCACACTTACAGCACTTAAAGCGGAAGGTGAAAAACGCAGCTGGGCTCATATTGAAGAGGTATATCGTCCCACTCCACGTATTGCCTTAAATAATGACTTTGAAGAATATCTATCACGCGTCGAAAAGAAACAACGCCATGAGATCCGCCGTAAAATGCGCCGGGCTGCTGAATCAGAGTTAAACGTCCGCTTTACGATTGTAGAACAGACTGCAGATATTGACCCCGAACTTGATACCTTTTTCGAGTTGATGGTGCAGGATGCAAATAAAGCGAACTTTCTCCACCCCGGTATGCGTGAGCAGATGACCGCTGTTCTGCGCTCTGCCCATGAACATGGTTATCTATGGCTTGGATTTTTAGAGATCAATGGCGTTAAAACCGCGGCCTCCCTGAACTTTGATTACAACAATAAACTCTGGGGTTACAATTCCGGCGTCAGCCGCGCGCATATGGAACTTTCACCCGGCTGGGTGTTGCTGAGTCATACCATTCAGTGGTGCTGTGAGAACAAACGCAGTGAGTTTGACTTCATGCGCGGTGACGAAGAGTACAAATACCGCTTTGGCGGTGTCAATCGGTTTGTGATGCGTGTCCGTTTGGAAAAATAAATCCCAAAGTCCTGAAGCCAAGCTTCGGGACTTTTTTATGACAAAAAGAACCAAACCGGAAGCCATAATAAAGCCAGAACTGCATACGGAAGCAAGGCGAATAACCAACCCTTAAATAATCCGATCTTTAATTCATCGCGAAAAGCAAAAGCTTCATAGAATGTGGTGATGAAAATATTAATGACCCAAACCAGATAAGCCCCAATCGTATTCAAGCCAAAGGCCGCCAGAAGAATATAAATCAATTGCGCAGGGGCCACGACATAGCATTGAATATAGAATAATCGTTTCAGGGTCGAACGGCGTACAGGCTGCTTGCTCAAGAGTTGCAGCCAGAACAAATAGACCAACAGACAGACCAACACCGAAAGCGTAGAGGCCACCAGATTATCTTCAGTTAGTTGCGCAGTAATATCCGACGTGAGGATGTCCTTACCCATCCAATTGAATAAGGTGTTGGGAATGACCGCAACAACGAGCAGGAACAAGGCGGGAGATAGAAATTCATCAAAACGCTCATCCGCTGTTTTATTCCACTCCCGGTTAACATAATCCACCATCCATCCGGGGCGAACGACCGCATTGAAAATGGTTTTGGGCAGCAATAATACCCAAACCACCAGTTCATACATAAAATCCTGTAAAGATTGTATGATCTTCAAAATATCCATGCCTGCCTCCATTAATAAATCAGCCTTGTGAAAAGATAAACCCACGGGGAGAGTTTTCGTTGTCGCAATGATATTCTCAATTTTTATTTGGCAAAAACCTCTTTTCGGGAGTAAGATAACGCCTGTATTGGAGGCATACCCATGCGAGACTTAACCAATGAAATCCTTGAACTTATCCGGCGCACATCCAGTTCCCTGCCGCCGGATGTCGAAAAGCGCTTGCACGAATCCATCGAGAAAGAAGAGCCGGGTTCCGCTGCGCGGGGTGCGTTGGAAACCATTCTGAAGAATATTGAGCTTTCACGTACCAATTCTACGCCGATTTGTCAGGATACAGGGACTCCCATTTTTCAGGTGCATTATCCTGTGGGTTGGTCCACGATCCAGCTCAAGGCGCAGATTCGAGCCGCACTGGCTGAAGCAACCAAACGGTCCTATATGCGACCGAATGCTGTCGATGCCATCTATGACAAAAATACGGGAAACAACCTCGGTGGCGACGACTTCCCCTATGTCCATTTTGAAGAAACTGAAGGCGATGAACTTGTCATTGAACTTATGCTCAAGGGTGGTGGATGTGAAAATGTCGGCCGTCAATATTCCCTGCCGGAGAATACCCTGGGTGCCGGACGTGACCTGGCTGGGGTGCGCAAAGTAGTTTTGGATGCCGTGCAAAAAGCACAGGGTCAGGGGTGTGCGCCAGGCGTGTTAGGGGTGTCCATTGGCGGCGACCGTGGCTCTTCCTATATCAAATCCAAAGAAGTATTGTTCAGTGAAATGGGTACACGGAACCAGGATCCAAAACTCGCTGAGTTGGAGGAACGCCTGACGAAGGAAGCCAACGAAATGGGCATTGGACCCATGGGTTTTGGCGGTAAAACCACAGTCTTGGATACCAAGATCGTCGGCCTGAGCCGTTTGCCAGCTTCCTATTTCGTTTCTGTTTCCTATATGTGCTGGGCATACCGCCGCCGCAAGATGACGGTAAAGGGCGAAGAAGTCATTTACGATTGAAAATTTGCGATAGGTGTTGAGCAGCCGCATTTTCACCTGCGGCATGCTGAGTTTTGGTTATCGCAAGGAGATACTTTATGAAACAAATAACGACCCCAGTTAGTGACGAAGCCATCCGCGGCCTGCGAGTGGGCGATTCGGTTGCCCTTTCCGGGATGATGGTCACCGGGCGCGATGCCGCTCATAAATGGATGATGGATACCTTCATCAAGAAAACCCGTCAGCCCCAGGGCGATGATTTGCAGGTGTACGAAGAACTAAAAAAATTACTGGCTGGTTCGGTCATCTACCATTGCGGACCGGTTGTTTCCGGACTGGATACAAAAGAGTATAAATTTATCGCCGCTGGCCCCACCACTTCCATCCGTGAGGAACCCTACCAGGCGGACGTGATGAAACACTTTAATGTAAAAGGTGTGATCGGCAAGGGAGGAATGGGCGCCAAGACCTTGAAAGGCTGTCAGGAAACACCCGGAGTCTATCTTCATGCCATTGGCGGGGCAGCCTCCTTCCTCGCACAGACGGTTACGAAGGTGCATGGCGTTTTTAAAATGGAGTTCGGTGTCCCCGAAGCCATGTGGTTGATCGAAGTAAAGGACTTTCCTGTTGTTGTTACCATGGACTCGCATGGGGGCAGCCAGCATGCGGTCATTGATGATGCCTCTAAAAAGGTTTTGGATGGGTTATTGGAAAAACCTTACTAACAAACTTGTCAGGCAGGAAGCCCCTGCCTGATTGCTTTTTTTTCTACCCATAATCGGTACATGATATATAATATTTTTTATGTCTAAATGGTTAAGGCGTTTATTCGCTCCTTCCATTTTCGAGGATGAAGAAAAAACTCGAACGGCTCAAATTCTCAATACATTTGGGTGGATTGCTTTTGGAGTGGTATTACTGATTACCTTGTCCCGAATCATTACGGGGGATTGGTCGAGTGCTTCATCCCGCCTATTTTTTCCATTACTTCTAATCATTCTTTTTATTACCCAGATACTGATCCGTTACGGCTATGTGCGCACTGCCGGAATGTTTTTAGTCACTTTGGTTTGGACTGCATTAACAATTCAAGCCAGTCAATCTGACGGCCTCCGTGATGTTGCGATCCTTGCATATACCATCCTCGTTCTGCTGGCTGGTTTGCTTCTCGGCTGGCGTGAGGGCCTGTTAACCGGCATTATCAGTATCGGTGCCATTTGGTTTTTTGCCTATCAGGAACATATTGGAACTCGCACCTATACCATTGACCCGCCTCTTGATTATGCGCGTGATCTGAGCGCCGTTTTTATTATTTCCAGCGTCCTGACCTATATTCTCGTCTACCGCCTGAATCGTACCCTGTCTGATGCCAAGCTGGAATTAAGAGAGCGGCTGAAAGCCGAGGAAAGGCTTCATCTCCAGGCTCGCTATCTAACCGCGCTTCACGAAACAACGTTTGGCCTGCTCAATCGCCTCGAGCTGAACCCACTGCTTGAGTCGATTCTCGAGCGCACCAGTGAATTGCTTGAAACACCACATGTGGCTCTCAACCTTGTTTTGCCTGATGAGTCAGCCGTAAAGCAGGTCATGGGGCATGGCGTCTTTGTTGAGTTCGATGAAGTCCTAACTCATCGCGATCAAGGTGTAGTGGGTAAAGCCTGGGCTACAGGCAAAAGTATCGTTATTGAAGACTACAGCCAATGGGAGGGTAGGCTTTCAGAAGCGGAAGGTATAGGGTTCCACGGTGTGATGGGCATACCTCTCAAGTCTGATCAGAACATCATTGGTGTATTGCTTGTGGTTTACATGGAAACTGGCAGGATCTCTCACGAAAAGACTATCCTGCTTGAGCGTTTTGCCGCCCTGGCATCCCTGGCCATCGATAATGCCCGATTGTATGAAGACGCCCAAAGGGAAATTGCAGAGCGCAAGGCAGTCGAAGAAGACCTGCGTGCCAGCGAAGAACGCTTCCGCAAAGTGTTCAACAACAGTAATATCGCCATCACCATCGTTACCCTTGAAAATGGCATTTTCCTCGAAGCCAACGAAGCCTTCTGGCATTTGAGCGGCCTGAATCCTGAAAAAGCGCTTGGTCATTCCTCCATTGAAATGGGGACATGGGACGAATTAGAGGATCGAGCTGGTTTTGTACGCGACCTTTTGCAGAGCGGGTCATTGCAAAATGTGGAGGTTGAATTCAAAGGCAGCGAATCGCAGGGTAATAAGTCAGCCATTGCTTATTATGAATTGATCAATATCCGTGACCAGCGCTGTATCCTTTGCATGTTCTACGATGTTTCAGAACAAAGACAGGCAGAACGTGACCTTCAAGAAAGCGAAGAACGATTCCGCAAGGTCTTCCAGGCCAGTCCAGTTGCCATCTGCATCACCGCATTGGAGGATGGGCAACTCTTCGATGCCAACCAGGCCTATTGGAAACTCACCGGATATTCAGCAGATGACCTTGGCAAAAGTGCATATGAATTGGAGATGTGGGACACTAACGAAGCCCGCCGTCAATTTGTAGAAGAATTGAGGCAAAAGCGCTCCCTGTTGGATCCTGATTATGAATTCAGAGAATATCATACCGGGCGACTGCGCCATGCCATTGCCCTGTACGAGTTGATCGAAATCAAGGGGCGCGCCTGTATCCTATCCATGTTCTACGATATGACCGAACAAAAACAGGCGCAGGAGGCTCTTTCAACGGCCGAAAGCCGAACACGTGCCATCCTTGACGCAATTCCCGATATGATTTTCGAAGTCTCCAAGGAAGGAGTATTCTTGGATTTTCTCCCTTCATCTGATATTGTTCCTGTAATGTCACCATCCGAATTCCTGGGCAAAAACATCAACGAACTTTTTCCAACCGTTATAAAAGAACAAACCTTGTTTGCCCTGGGACGTGCCATTGCCACCGGCCAGGTCCATGCATTCGAGTATGGCCTCCCGCCGGGTGAGGAGGTGCAATTCTATGAAGCACGCATTTCTCCGGTTACAGACGAATCCGCCATCATTATGGTGCGTGATATCAGCCAGAGAAAATGGGTGGAGACCGAACGCGAAAAATTGATCAATGAACTTGAGCAAAAGAACAGCGAATTGGAACGTTTTACTTATACAGTTTCCCACGACCTCAAATCTCCTCTGATCACCATCAAGGGTTTTCTCGGCTTTTTGGAACGGGATGCTACTTCGGGAAATATCGCCCGCTTACGTGGCGACATCAAACGCATCGCTGATGCCACTGATAAAATGCAATCCCTTCTAAATGAACTGCTGGAGCTTTCCCGTATCGGGCGTTTGATCAACCAGCCCCAATTCATCCCTTTCAACGAGATCGTATTCGAAGCGCTCGATCTGGTCCATGGCCGATTGCAAACGAACAATGTCCAGGTGAATGTGCAGGAAGATATGCCCCAGGTATATGGCGACCGGCAACGCTTCGTGGAGGTTATTCAAAACCTTATTGATAATGCAGCAAAATTCATTAGCACCGACCCGCGCATTGAAATTGGCCAGGAAGGAATGGAAGGCGATAAGCCAATATTTTTTGTGCGCGATAATGGAATTGGCATTCCATTTGTTCACCATGACCGGGTGTTTGGCCTGTTCAACAAACTGGATGCAGATACAGAAGGAACCGGGATCGGGCTTGCACTTGTAAAGCGGATCATTGAGATTCATGGAGGCAGGATATGGGTTCAGAGTGAAGTGGGCGTTGGCACCACGTTTTTCTTCACGCTTCCCGCCAAACCCGAGGCTTGATTCGTGATATAACTGGACTCATCTCATCCGTGGAGGCTTTTCTATGAAACATGCGGTCAGCATCAGTATTGGGTCATCCAAACGTAACAAATCCGTGGAAGTTAATCTATTGGGCGAAACCGTACGCATCGAACGCATTGGCACCGACGGTGATATGGATGCCGCAGCGCTCAAATACAAGGAGATGGACGGCAAAGTGGATGCCTTTGGCGTTGGCGGTGCAGATTTGGGGGCGATTGTGGAAGGAAAATTCTATCCATTTCATTCAGTTCAAAAACTTGTTCGTTATATCGAAAAAACGCCAGTCGTGGATGGCGGCGGATTGAAAAACACCCTCGAAAATAAAGCCCCGGCCTTTCTCGATAAAAAAATCGGTGATTACATTAAAGAACGTGGCCGGAAAGTCATGGTCACCGTGGGCGTGGACCGTTGGGGACTTTCCAAATCTTTTGCCGAAGCAGGTTATGAAACAGTCTTCTGTGACCTGATGTTCGCACTTGACGTTCCGATTCCCGTTCGGACGATGAGTGGACTAAAAAACCTGGCCGCATTGTTAATTCCCATCGTCACCCGTTTCCCCTTTGAGTGGTTGTACCCCACGGGTGAAAAGCAGGATGAACATAAGCCTAAATTCAACAAGTGGTATGAATGGGCAACCGTCATTGCTGGTGATTGCCATTACATCAAACGCCATATGCCGTTCAATATGCAGGGTAAGGTGGTTGTTACCAATACCACCACTCCAGAAGATGTGGAATTCTTCCGCAAGTGCGGCATCAAATATCTTATTACCACCACCCCGGTGATGGATGGCCGGTCATTTGGTACAAATATGATGGAAGCTGCGCTGGTGGCGATTTCTGGGAAAGGTCGTCCGTTATCTTTCCAGGAATTGGATGAAATGCTCGACAAGCTTGGCTTCGAACCGCAGTTGCAGGAGTTGAATTAATTATGATGAATGCGATCGTTACCGCTGGTGGAATTCCCCAGCCGGGTGATAAGTTGTATGCCTATTCCAACGGAGACTCCAAGGCATTGATCGATATTGCCGGGAAACCCATGGTTCAATGGGTGTTGGATGCCCTGAGTGAGGCCCAGCAGGTCGATCAGGTGATCGTCATCGGGCTTTCCGCCAAAAGCGGTTTGACCTGTAAAAAGCCCATGCATTTCGTCTCCAATCAGGGACGCATGTTGGCAAATATCGTGACCGGCGTGAAAAAATCTTTGGAGTTAAATCCCAAGTACGAGTACGTCCTGATCGTTTCTTCCGATATCCCAGCCGTTAAGGGCGAAATGGTCGACTGGCTCGTCACAACCTCCATGCAAACGAAGGATGATATCTACTATGGTGTCTGTCCGCGTGAAGTGATGGAGATGCGCTATCCCACCTCGAATCGCACCTACACCAAGCTCAAAGATATGGAAGTGTGCGGCGCAGATGTCAACATTGTTCATTACAGCATGGCAACAGATCATCTCGACACCTGGGAGGAACTGATAGGGAACCGCAAAAGCCCATTGCGCCAGGCTGCTGTCATCGGTTGGGATACATTGTTTCAATTATTTACCAGACAATTCACCTTGCAGGGACTGGTCGAACGGGCCTCACAGCGTATTGGCATTAAGGGCCGCACCATCATTTGGAATCACGCCGAGCCCTGTATGGATGTGGACAAGCCTCATCAGTTGGAATTGATGCGTGAAGACCTGGCCCGGCAGCAAAAGCCGGTTAAGACCCCTGCCAAAAAACGCCCGGCAAAGACCGCCTCTGTGCAAGCTGAGGCAGGAAAACCAAGAGTAAAGGCCGCTATCAAGAAAAAATGAATCTTCGCAGTATCCTCGAACTTGATGCCCGACTTTCCAGTCAAATGCGCGTTGCTGAAAAGCCGG
>DAOQPR010000115.1:4477-8315 GCA_035333265.1 Anaerolineales bacterium | reverse complement strand
GGAAAGAGCGCATCACGCTGGCTGGCATGGAACAACCAAACGATAAAGATGGTTATCAGTAGAAATAACCCGCCATGAATAAGCGCATCAAAGAAACGCTCACTCGACACGCGTCGAATTCTACCCATGAGAAAATATCCGCCCACGCTGAGCATAGCCTGTAAGAATAATGTCAACAAGATCACTTCGATAGGGCTGGTATAGAAAGTATCCAAAAAACTGAGGAGCAGGGCGCTACACAGAAATGTAAACAGCCAAGCGCCAATAGCGCGGCGAATTCCACCTGCTTCGATGAAACTTTGGATGGAGGGTGCGGCGGGGATGATAAGCAAAAGGGAGAGGAAGAAGAAGGAAGGAAGCAGTGAAGAACGAGTTAAGAAGGGCGAAGGATAAGGAACGAGGAAAGAGGAAAGAGAGGAAAGAAAAGCAGAGAAGAGGATAAGTTTGCGAGTAGATGATGAAACCCCAGCGAGAGTTGTTTCCAGTGTTGGGAGGATAGCCATTAAACAAATGAAGATGCCAATAGCAGGAACGAGCACGAGGAACCATTTGTCAAGCGTTGTGCGCGAAGTGAAATCGAAAAAGACTTCAGCCAATGTAAGGGAAACGATCACACTGGCAACAAAGCCAATGATACTGCGCACGATGGAACGTTGAGAGTTCATAAATTATGCATCCGCCAAACCGGGCAGCCCGCCCGCCGACACCGAAGCCCGCACAGCGCGGACGATTGCCAGCGCAAAGGCTTCTGCTGCAAATGCGCCTACAATCGAAAGGTCGGCCTTTTTGCCGCCAGTGGCAAGCGCAAAGATCGCATCCCCATCAAATTGAGTATGCACAGGTCGAATGGCGCGCGCCATGCCGTCATGCGCCATTTGCGCAACACGTGTCATTTCGGCTTTTGTAAAATCGGCATTCACCGCCACGGCGCCGATCACGGTATTGCGATGTGAAGCAGGCCTGAACGAGCGCATCAACTCCAATGTTTTTTTCTCACCGCGCACCCCCGCTACAAACGCACCCGTTACGGGATCATATACATCGCCCAGGGCATTGACAGCGACGATCGCGCCGACAACAATTCCCCTGCCGATGTGAATACTCGCGCCTCCGATCCCGGACTTCATGGCTTGACCCACCCCCAGGATTTTTCCCACGCTCGCGCCTGTCCCTGCCCCCACCACGCCTTCAGAGATTTCAGCGCTCGACGCATTGACACAGGCCTGATAGCCCATTTTTGCATCCGGGCGGATTTTTGAATCGCCGAGGTCGAGGTCATACAAAATGGCAGAAGGCACGATGGGAACCAACGCCTCACGCGTCTGAAACCCGACCTGCTTCTCTTCGAGGTAGCGCATCACCCCTGAGGCCGCATCCAACCCATAGGCAGATCCGCCAGCAAGCAGGATGGCGTGAACTTGTTGAACGAGATTGCCCGGGTTGAGTAAATCCGTTTCGCGTGTGCCAGGCGCACCGCCGCGCACATCCACCCCAGCCACGGCTCCCTTGCGGCAGAGGATCACCGTACAGCCGGTCAGCGCTTTTTTATTTTGGGCATGCCCCACTTCAATGCCGGGCACGTCTGTGATGGAGTGGCGAAGTTTTTTCATAAAAATTAAAAGGTGACAGTCACTTTAAAAGTGACTGTCACCTGGCTGAATTACTTTCCGAGCGAGCGCACGAGTTGCAGGAATTCTGTCCATTCCTCCTGAAAAAAGTGAACCGTGACGTTGTTCATTTCGATATGGTAGGTGGTTTCACCATCGGGTTCTTCAGCTTTCCAGGCGATGAAGTTATCGGTCTCGGCGAGGGTTTCGGTCTTGGGGTCTTGGCTGTTATTCATGATTTCTCCTTTAATTTGAGTGAGTCAATATACGGGTAGGGTAAGGTTATTTTTTGGCGACCAGTTTCCTGTCACGTAGGAGGCGGCGAAGCGTCACTAGAAGGCGTGAACCAGGGGGAGGCGGTGGTTGGGTCATTTCTTTTTCCGGGAACGGGTCGAGGTCAAGCATCTTGTGCATGATGTAGTTCCATAACAGGGTGACAGTGGCGAGGATGGGCGCGGCAACGACGACGCCAAGGATACCAAATAAACTGGCGGCTACGATGGCCGCGATCAACACGGCGAACGGGTGGACTTTCAATGCGCTTGAGAGGATGCTGGGCGAAATGAGGTTGTCGAAGATCTGGTCGATGATCAGTGCGATGGCCAAAACAAGCAATGTGTAATAGAGAGGTTCAAGCCCAAAAATGGTATGCCCTTGAAAAAAGGCGACAATGACTAGCAATGTCCAGTTGACGGCCGGGCCGACATACGGCACAAAACGCGCCAAGCCCGCCAGAAACGCCAGGCCGATCGCATAGCGCATTCCCAAAATGCTCAGGACAATGGAGTAGGTGGCCACGGCCAGCAAAAAAATGATGATCTGTCCGCGTAAAAAGGCGTTCCATATACGTCCCAATTCGCGGCTTAACCTGGAAATATCACTGCTGTATCCGGGAACGTCGATGGTAAGGATTTGGTTTCTCAAACCGCGGCTTTCGATCAGCACAAAATAGGAACCGATCAGGACGAACAACGTCCAACCGAGGAATGTGGCCGCGCCACCCGCCAGCGAACCAAGCATTCCACCTGCCTGGTTGAGAAGGGGTTGCACCAGAGCCAGGACCTGTCTGCTGAGTTCGTTTAAGTCCAATTGGGTGAAGTCGATCTTGAAGGGGCCAAATTCATACACCTGGCCTGAAAAATTTTCGATGATTTGCGGCAGATCTTTGAGGGCGGTCTGAACAATGGTTACAAGGCTTTGAATTTGCTGAACCAATCCCACTCCGCTAAGGGTTAGCAGGCTGCCCAGGATCAGGAGAATGGCAACAAAGATGATCGATACAGAGGCATTCCAGGAAAGGCGCAGCTTTTGCTGAAAAAAGCCTGCCACTGGATGCAAAAGGTAGGACAATACCAGTGCGATCAAAAGCGGCGTGATAACAGATTGAAATTTGACCACCAGTGCACCGATGATCACAACAACGGTGAGTGCCACAACCAATTTGGTGTTGGTCCCCCAGCTTGGCGAAGGAGAGGTGGATGTTGGTTCCATGAGATTGGGTTCCTGTATCAGTAGACTTGAATGGATTGATATTCTCTTTGATTCTATCAAAGACGCGGGATTTTACAACAAAATAAAAATACCCCGCGAACTTCTGCTCGCGGGGTGTCTGTCTTCAGCTAACAGCCCGAAATGAATGGAAATAATGTACACCAACGATAGGTGGCATCCACCCACCATAAGAATCCGGCACACATGCAAAGGAAGACCAAAACCGCGCCGCCAATGGCAAAGGGAAGAACATTCGATTTTTTAGCAGCAGGAGGCGGAGCTGAATAGGAAGCGGCCGGAGCAGGAGATGGAGGTGGAGAATAGGAAGGAGCCGGGGAATAAGCGGGCGGCGCAGGAGGCGGAGCTTGTACAGCTTTACGGGAAACAGCCACAGTTGCGCCTGCATCTGCCTGGATCACATCGTACATTAGAACAATTTGTTCGCCCAATGAAACAACGTCTCCAGATTTTAGGACAACCGGCCCAGCCAGGCGTTGGCCGTTCACGAATGTTCCGTTCGTGGATCCGAGGTCTTCAAGTACATACTTTCCGCCTTGTAGATTTAGGCGGGCATGCTTGCGGGAAACTTCAGCATCATTAATGGCGACCCCGTTGGTAGAGTCACGCCCGATAGTGAGCTGTTCGCCCTCCAATGGAAATGTGACTCCGGGTGTGGGCCCCGAACGCATGACAAACTGGAATTGCGACATCTTCTTCCTCCAACAAATGATTTCAAATTA
>DAOQPR010000115.1:0-4377 GCA_035333265.1 Anaerolineales bacterium | reverse complement strand
GCATGACAAACTGGAATTGCGACATCTTCTTCCTCCAACAAATGATTTCAAATTAATTCGTGCCTAGTGCCTAAACAGCTTTAAGTTGGCGGGGAAAAGCGGTTCAATTTCGCCACTCTTCCTCTGCATCTTCGGGTTGTTCGGGTACTAGTGTACATTTTTCAATCCAAAAAGTCAAACCGCTACTTCTTGGTCTTTTTTGTTTCCATGAACGTGTCACGCGGGATCGTCTTTGTAGTACGGGGAAGGTAGATCACAAAGACTGTCCCTACTCCCATCTTGCTTTTCACTTCGATACGGCCGCCATGTCCCTGAACGATCTGCTTACAGATGGACAACCCTAAACCAGTTCCAGATGTACGTCCCTCGTGTTCACGTACGCGATAGAACTTTTGAAAGAGATGTGGTAAGGCTTCTTCGGGAATGCCCATGCCTGTATCCTGTACATAGATGGCAACTTCATTTTCGCGCACATCGGCACGCAATGTCACACTTCCATTGGGGCGGTTGTATTTAAGGGCATTACTTAACAGATTCAGGAAAACCTGTTTGACCTTATCGCGATCCGCTTCAAGCAGGGGCAAGCCTTCCGGTGATTCAACCCGCAAGTGAATGTTATCCTCGATGGCTTTGGTGGACATGATATCTTTGCACTCATACATCAGGTCTGCCAAACTGAAGGTGGTCTTACGATACTGAACACGACCTGATTCCAGGCGGGCCAGGGCAAGGAAGGAAGAGGCTAATGCGTTCAAGCGCATCGTTTCACTATGAATGTTGTTGATGATCTGGTCGCGCTGGTCTTGCGACATTTCAGGCCGCAGCAATAAATAGGTGGCCGTGCTTAGGGAGGAAAGTGGAGTGCGAAGCTCATGCACGAATTCAGAGATCAAGTCTGATTGTTGGAAGAGGCGGGTATTCTCAATCGCCACCGCCGCCTGGGCGCCTAAAACCAACAACAGCGACTCATCCATTTCAGAGAATTTACCTCTGTGTTTATTCAGGGCTTCCAACACGCCAACGATCTTGTTTTTGGTAATCAGCGGGATTCCCAGCAGGGATTGAGTGGTTAGCCCAGTGATGGCCTCCACGTTGGAGTAAAAGCGTTGATCGTCATGAGCATTTGTGATGCGAACAGGCTTGCGGTTCTGAACGATCCAGCCGGCGATGCTGCCATCCAATGGGACTGTAATGCCGCGGCGCGTCGATTCATCCATATTGGTCGATACCTGAAAATACAACTGCCGCGACGCATCGTCATACAACAAAATGGAGGCAGCTTCTGCGCCGCTGATCTCCGCCGCCGCATGGACGATACGGGACAGCAAAATGTCCAAGTCGAGGGTCGATGCAAGATCTCGCGAAATATCGATCAGGCGTCGGTAACTATCCAATCGTTCAGTTTTGATCTCAGCCATTGAGCACTCTCTCTGTAATTGCGGGAAGGACAGCCGAAACATCTTCCAGAATCGCCACATCCGCGCGGACATTAATATAGGTTGGCGTATTGTTAATAATAATAAGGTGGCCTCCCCGATCCAGAGTCTGCATTGGCAGACCAGCTACAGGCAGGACCTCCAACGAGGAACCAGCAACCAGCATGAGGTCACATTGACGAGCTTCCCGTTGGGCTTTGAACCAGGCCGCCTGCGGAAGCTGTTCGCCGAATAGGATTACATCCGGTTTCAGAATTTGTTTACATTTTGGGCAGCTGGGAATTTTGCCCTGTTCCACAAAGATCGCAATATATGAATCAGCCTGTACTTGATGATAACACTGGGTACAGGTCAACGTTTGCATGGTGCCGTGCATTTCGATTACAGTTTTCGACCCCGCCTTCTGATGGAGAGTGTCGATGTTCTGTGTAATGATGGACTTAATAAATCCACTGCCCTCGAGGTCGGCCAAGGCAATATGGGCAGGGTTGGGTTTGGCTTCAAACATTTGATTGGCAAGCGGTCGAAACCATTCAAAGAATAATTCCGGCTGTGTCCGAAAACTGCTAAGAGAAGCCACCTCCAGCGGCTCGTCCTTGGACCACAGGCCTGTTCCCGTTGATCGAAAATCGGGGATCCCCGACGGTGTCGAAATTCCGGCACCCGTCAGAATCACCGTATGCTTGGATCGTCGGATAAGTTCCGCGGCGAATTCGATACTTGCCTGCGTTTGAGTGGAAAAAGCAACCATTAAGCTTTTTTGCGTTCAAGGATGAAGTCCACAATTTTCAGGAATTGCTGGGAGGTCATGCTTGCAGGTTGAGCCATCACAACGGGGGTTTGTAAACGTGTGGCCTGCAGGAAAAGTTCCGGTGCAGGGGTTAAAGTGATCGCAATGGAATGACCAAGCTTTTCTTGTACCTGCGCCCAGGGCATTTGAGCATCAGAACGTTGACGATTGTTCAACACCACGGTAATGGTCTTGAGATCAATTCCCATGGCTGAAAGCTCGTTAAGGAACAACTTGGTATGATGAATGGTATTGGGGGTCCCCTCCATAACAACGATTCGTTCATCACAAACAGGCAGCAGTTTTTGGGCAAAAGTCGGCAACCCAGACCCAAAATCCAAAACGACAAAACTGCCAAGGGAAGCCAGCCGCGCAACCAGCACTTCAAAATTTTCTGTTTTCGAAGCGAGGTTCACATCCCGTGGGCTTTCCGATGCAAGGAAGAGCTTCACTCCCGAGGCATGATTCACCAGGGAGGACTGCACCTTTTCACGAGTAACCTCTACCACATTCCCGGAAAGGGCCTCTGTAAGACCTTTCTGATCTGGAACGCCCAATTCCATACCTAATGTCCCCTGACCTGGGGTCAGCTCAGCGAGGATCACATCAGACTGTTCGCGGGTATGCAAACCGGCAGCCACATTGGCAGCAATCGTTGAGACCCCCAACCCGCCGCGTGCAGATATCACACCGATCACTCGGCCGCGATGCTCAGGAGCAGTGCTTTGCAAATCCTCGGTCTTCTTGGGCCCAGAGCGCGCCAACAATGCCTTAACATGTGCTTGAAGTTCTGTGGGGTGGGTGGGTTTGGTCAAATAATCATCTGCGCCAACTTCAAAGCCTGTCACCTTGTCATCCAACTGGGTCTTGGCCGTAAACATCAAAATGGGAATGGCCGAAGTGGCGGGATTCTTTCGCAAACGGCGTGTTACTTCAAAACCGTCCATATCCGGCATCATTACATCAAGGAGGATTAAGTCAGGTCGCTCTTCAAACGCTTTTGTCAACCCCTGAGACCCATTTGACGCGGCAATGATCTGATACCCCTGACGCTGCAACATCAGCCCTACCAGACGCAGGGTATCCACATCGTCGTCAATGATCAGGATTCTTTCAGACATATTTACCTCATCCAAAACAAATGCCATTTAAACTTTGATAAACCTGCTCTACTTACATCAATGGCACATAGTTCTCTCTCTCTTCTAATTATAACGGACAAGTTCTCATCTTTCATCATTTCGGCGTGCTATAATAAAAACGCAATGGGATACTCCCATCCCTAAAACCTGGGAATTTCCCCTTGGGGATGACAGGCTTCGACGGGAGAGGCTGGTCCCGGAATGCGAGCCGAGCGCGCACCGACCCTCGTAAACTCAGTGCAAACATTAAGTGCCAACAACAGCACTTCATACGCTGCTATGCCCCTCGCCGCCTAAGGCGAATCATAACAGTATGACATCTTAGGATGTCACGTCCGCCGTCACCGCTCCCTGCCGGGTGACGGACCGGGCGAGACAAAGGCAGGGTGCCGCGCGTGATTCTGCTAAACGCGCGAAAGACCAGCAGATGGTCACAGGCTTACCAGCCCGCCGGGGTGTCTGTGGTGACGATTAACGGCAGGCTACGCTCGTAGAGTTCCGAGGGTCGAATCTTTCGGACCCGGGTTCAATTCCCGGCATCTCCACAACAATTGTCCAGCGCTTTTACGCTGGACAATTGTTTTATAATGCCAGCCATGTCCATCTGTCTGCCCAACCTGCGTGCCCCGGCAATCATCGGGTTCTTAATCACCCTGCCCTTCGCCATCCTCGAAATCGTACATCAAAAAGCCAACCCGGGTTTCCCCATCAGTTTATTTGGGGTTTTATGGCTATCCTCCGCCTTGTTCGTTGCAACACTTAGCCCCATCATCAGCTACCTGCGTGCCGGAGGGAAATTGCTTGACCATCCTTTCAGCCTCTTAACACGCCTCATTGTTCTATTTATGCTTGGCGCCATGTGGTTTGGCATTATTTCAGATCAAATGCCCTGCTTCCTCGGAGTCCCCAACTGTGACTAGATTTACGAATAAAAAATTTTTTATTGGATTAATTCTCCTCCTAACCTCTGCCTGCAATCTGCCTGTTTCTTCACAGCAAGTTGACTCTG
>DAOQPR010000114.1:5552-8324 GCA_035333265.1 Anaerolineales bacterium | reverse complement strand
AGTTGGCCCGAAAAAAAACGTCCCTTCAAGGGACGTTTTCAGCGGAGAGGGCGGGATTCGAACCCGCGAACCTTTGTGGGTTACACGCTTTCCAAGCGTGCGCGCTAAGCCAGACTACGCGACCTCTCCATTTTTAGAGCGAGCGACATTATACCATGTGTTCCCATACAGGCAATACCCGGCCATGCACTCAAGGTGAGGCCAGCATTTCTGCATGGAATAAATTGTAATTGGCCACCTGCGGGGTTTCATCCCATGTCCCACATATCTGATTTAATGCCCCTGCCTCAAGTGCTTGTCCGGTGTCGATCATGACCAGCGCCTCACGGTTGGAGAGAAGATCCAGCGCATAAAACAGGCTTGCAGGTGGGTTGATAGCCGTCACACGCTCAGTCAGGCTTATTTCCGCCAGATCATGCGCGTTATTACGGAAAACACTCATATGGTAATTTGGCATCCAATCCAAAAAAGAAACATTCTCCCGCAGGATGTTGACAGATGTGCCTTTATCGAACCGGATGACGATCCGCTTCAAACCTACGGGGCAGGCTGCTTCAGCAACCCTGGGCATTGAGTTTGCATTCTGGAGCATTGGCGCAAGAAACAGACAGGCGATCAATCCAATGGAAAATGATTCGATCAGATACGAATCACTTTCCACCAGTTTTTTTCTAAACCACTGCAAAGGAATTTTATCCACTAGATAAGACAAGCCTACACCTGGCAGGAACACAAAGAAGGGGATGGTCGCTGCATATAAACGCACACGGTATGCATCTGTTGGCGGGACGAAAGGAACCGAAGCCAGCACACCCAACGCTCCAACGATTGCCAAACCGGTATATGGATCATTCCGATCTTTGAACCATTTCCACAATCCCAACCCACATAGCAGATATAAACCATATCGGGCCGCTTCATTGACCCAATAATTCTCACCAGATGCAAAGGCATAAGCGTTATACCAGGTGCTCGAGAAAAAGATTCGCCAATAATTTATTGCTCCTTGAAGTGCAAGGGATGGGTTCTGCAAAAACTGCTGAAGAATTAGCTCAAATATTGCACGTCCCTGCATTGATGCAGGCAGTGAAAAAACCTCCGGGTGTACTTCGAAAATATACGTCCAGGATTTTCCGCCAGAGACCAACCCAAATAATGCCCAGGAGAAGTTCGAGAAGGCGGTTGCATCCGGTCCGGCTAAAGCTTTGATGATTAAATTATTGAGGACAAAGACAACAATGACAAGGATCGAACCAATAAGAAAAAACTTCCCTGAAAACTTACTTCCATTGCGGAAGAAAAAACCACCCCATAAAAGTATAGCAGGCAGGACGAACATTGCTCCCGGCCTTATGTTCAGGGCAAAGGTCAGGAGGGTAAGGCCAGAGAGAAAAGTCCTTTCGTGTTTATTGGCAATGCCTTTCCAGAGCAGAGAGGCACCCAATAAGCTCACAGGTACGGCCAGTGACTCGGACATGGTTGTTCCGCTGTGATGACGAAAGTAGAGGAAGACCATCATTAAAAAGAAGATGGCTGTTTCTGCCCCATGTGTTCGCTGAATTTCCCTGGATGCGAGATAACTGGAGATGCCTGCAAGCGCTGTAAGAATACTTAATGCGACCATGAGGTTTCTGCCAGTAACCCATAAAATAAGTGAGAGGAATCCTGGGAAGAATGGGCGCATGGCTGAGAAGTTCGAGATGTCGATTCCATTCAAGATACGCTGGGCATCGATGTAGTAGTTGACCGCATCGCTGAGGGGGATTAGACCGCTGAGGAGGATGGATTGAGTCCCTCCGCTGGCCCAAAGCCCGGCCAGACCCAGGGCAAAAAGCAACATAACGCCTGCAAACCCCAGAATCTTTCCAAGACGGCCGGGGAGTTGGAAGAGGGTATAGAGTATAAGCGCTGCGGCAGGGATCACCAGGCCGAAGCCTGTTCTCAACGACAAACTTACGGGGCGTAAAAGGCCTGGGGCTTGATTGACCAAAACAAAGTTAAAGAAAAGAAGCGCGAGGGTCAGGAAAATCACCAGCCAGGCAATAGTGGATATCCAAATAGGGGAGTTGTGATTTTTGGAGGCCATGATGATGAACCTACATTATAAAGCCTGAGTTATTTCCCCTTTAAATGGTTGCAGGCCACGCGGCAGATTCGTGGCCTGCAACACACGTCTTGGAGGACGAAAACCAACTGAATTTAGTCGCCGTACTGCGCGGCGGAAATTCCTTGTTCCTGAGTGGTTTCGGAAACGGGGTGATATGCCTTACGATTACTTTCGATATTCATAATGGCAGGGATGAAGAAACCGATCAGGGCAATGAGAAGATTGAGGATACCGGCGATCCAGAACCAGGTTTGTAAACTGGTGGCATCGGTAACAGGCCCGGCGATAAGAAAACCGATCGGCATCATGGCTTGTGCGACGCTTCCCACCAGGGAGAGGACACGTCCCTGCATTTCCGGTTCGACCACGCTTTGGAAGAGAGCATGAATGGGGCCGTTCACGATTGGCATCATGAAGCCAATGACAGCCATTGAAACCATCATGATCCAGAATTTATCTGCAGGTGCCGCGGCAATGGCGAGAATTGCGAAACTAAAAAGGGCTATGCCTGTTAGAGATGTAACGATTTTCCTTTTGAAGCCACCCCAAACACTAAGGGTGATTCCGCCTGCGATCATGCCAACGCCAAAGAAAGAGTCGAGGCTGCCAAGTTCGAGTGCGCCAAGTTGGAAATATTTTGTGACCAACAAGGGAGTTAACGCACT
>DAOQPR010000114.1:0-5452 GCA_035333265.1 Anaerolineales bacterium | reverse complement strand
AGTAATGCGCCAATCGGCGGGGCAACGATACTGATCAACCCTTGCAGAGTCTGATTTGCACCTGCCACACGTGAGAGATGTTTTTCAGGGACCATCAGGGAGGTGGATGACGCCATGGCGGGGTAGTGGAATGCGCCACCAGCAGACCGGATGGCGAGAATTAAATAAATGTGCCAAATCTGAACCAGCCCAGCTGAGAATAGATATACAAGAACCAATGTAGAAAGTGCGATGCTTGCATCTGAGACGATCATGATGATACGCCGGTTGCCACGGTCGACCACTGTCCCTGCAATGGGGCCAAGCAAAATTTGAGGCAGCATCCCAAAGAGGGATGCAGTTGCCAGAATGGTTGCTGAACCGGTCTTTTGCGTTAGATACCAGATCAATGCGAACTGAACAAGCGATGACCCAAATAAGGAAAACGCTTGTCCGGTGAAAATTGAAAAGAAACGAACTGCCCAATTTTGTGGAAGGGTGGTCTCAGAATTTTTCATGGTTACCTTGATAAAGTTTGAAATTCCTGAATTTGACTTAAGAATATTTTACTCATTAATTGATATTTGTCAATACTTAATTATTAATTCTTATTTTATTTTACGTAAATATAAATTTTTTCAATCAAAAATTGATATTTCTTATTATGTAGCGATTTTTCTCGAAACTCTCCTAAAAATTTCCCCGCCACAACGATTTTGGCGGGAAATAAACTTAAACTAGGGTGATATTCTTCTCGTAGATCACACTGCGCAAATTCGCCTTGAACCCACAGCTTTCGTACAGGATAAATGCTCCACTGGGGTTTTGTGTATCTACGCCAAGCATGGCTTCGGTCATGCCCATATCTTTGAACATTTGCAGACTGCGCATGAGCAATGCGCGGGCGAGTCCACGTTTGCGCCAGGGGCGGCGGGTGAAGATGGGGTCGGTCATACCGCGCTTGATGTTGAACTGCGCGTTCGCATCTTCATCCACCATGTTCAATATACCGGCGGCCACCTGATCGCCATCCCAGGCAACCTGCCAGATGGCGGGTTTGAAGACGGGGCTGGAACTCCATGCCTGATAATCTTCATCGCGCATGGGGCTGTGCCCCCAATGATCTTGAAAAGCCTCATCCAATGCATTAACTACATCTCTGTAACGACTCTCAGGCACGGGGCGAACTTCCAGCCCGGCCGGCATGGGGGGAATCTCAATGGGTTCACTTAGGTCACGCGACATGCGATTCATGAAACGCACTGGCGTAAACCCCTGGCTTTCAAGGACATCTTTTCGCATTGCATCCTTTTCGACATTGCGCAGAAATGCCCGCAGGATGGATACATTTGCGGCCCGGGTTTCGGCTGCAACTTCTTTACAGCGCTTCTCCACCCACTCTAGCAGGTAGCTGTGCAGGGGCATATTCTTCGCTGTAGGGTGGATGTTGAATGGAAAGCCGAATACCTGGCGGTTTTCATCGTCCAATTGCCAATCTACACGGACATAGGCAATAAGATCACCTTGCTGATTTTCGACCATGAGCATATCGGTCTCTGGTTTTGAGTTGACAAGATGTCCATAGTCTCGTTCGATATCCTCGGCGGTTGTCCATTGTTGCGCATCTTCAGCCAGGGATATATCTTGAATCAGTTTTGCCATTTTGGGGAAATCAGTCTTCCCGGAAAAGTTACGGAAACGATAGGAATTTAGTTCGCTCATAAAAAAATCCTTTCTATGTTGATACGTGCCAAGCTTTTTATAGAATCTTTCCAGCTTTTATCAAGGCATCCTTCACATCGCTATTTGCCTGGAAAATGCCATAGATTTTGATCGACTCGATCACTTCCACCGCCAGGGCAGGGGAGATGTCGTTGTCGAGGTTAAAGAACCCAACTACGCTTACTTTAACCTGTTCATTCTTTGCTTTATATTTTTCCAGGTCATTGCGGCTGTAATGGAACGCGCCGATCACATACGAAGAACGCACCACCGCCTGCTGCACCTCGAGCGTATGCTTTTCCAACTGCGCCCGAATTGCCGAACGGATGAAATCTGTTCGATTCGAATAGTGCCCCTGTTCCACCAGCAGATCGATCTTACCCAAATCCACGGCGCCTACATTGATGGTAATTTTCTCAGTTTCAGTCATTTTTATCATCTCCTTACCATCTGTTTGGATGGCATACAGAGTATTTTATGCAAATTTTCGGTTTTGTCAAGGGAAAAGCATCCATGTGGATGGTATTTGGATGGTTTTGACCAGCTTTCGGCGGGGTGGGAGGCGTGATCTACTTCCTACGCCTCATTTTTATGACCTATTCCTGGTCTAGCGATTCTGAATCCTTTTCTTGCTGATAGCTTGCTTATAATATTGATATGTCCTTTATCCCCCCTCCTCCCAAAATCCCGTTTTTTCTTAAACTGGGAATCTTGCTTTCTGAACGTATTACCGGCAGGATGATGCTTCCACCGCGAGTGTTATCCTGGTATCCCAAAGCCGCCATTGGCTCTGGGGTGATGGAAGCCCTGGTGGCTCACGAAGACGGCCAGATGAACAAGCGGATGTTGAAGTTGATTCGTATGGCGGCTTCGTATGCAGTGGCCTGCCCCTTTTGTGTGGATATGAATTCCTACGAATATCGAAAATATGGGATCACCGATGAAGAAGCTCAGGCGCTGCGCGGAGATTTCGAGAAAATTGCGTCCTTCTCCGATCGTGAAAAACTTGCCATTGCTTATACCCGTTTGGTTTCATCTACACCTTTGAAGTTCCATCAGGATGTAATGGAAAAGACTCGCGCCGCGTTTAACGAACGGGAATTTGTGATTCTCGTTAGCACGGCGGCGCAGGTCAATTTTTGGGCAAGGTTGATTCAAGGGTTGGGTATTCCACCTGCCGGATTCATGGATTAAGAAAATCCTCCGGGCTACTAAACCCGGAGGATTTTACTTGGCTATTTTTTGAGTCTATGGGATGTTGAATGCCCTCACCAGAAAGACCGCCATTTGTTCCCGTGTAACAGCATTAGATGGACAGAAAACTCCTGTGGAACAACCAGTGGAAATACCTTCTGTTGCCAGTTGCTTGATCCAGGCAGCGGACCAATAGTCAATGGGGACGTCGGAGAAGCCGGTGCTGCCACCCACAGCGGGCGGAGTGTATGCAGAACCATGTTTGGCTTTAAGCAGGAAGACAGCCATTTGGTCGCGGGTGACCGCATTTTCGGGGCAGTAGAGTCCCGTTCCACATCCACCCGTGATGCCTTCTGCAGCGAGTTGCTTGATCCACGCCGCCGCCCAATAGTCGGCAGGCACATCAGCAAACCCAGTACCACCTCCAACACCAGGAGGCGTATAGCTGCTTCCATGGATACTGCGCAGAATGAAAACCGACATCTGTGCGCGTGTGACCGAACTTGTTGGGCAATATAAAACATCTGGGCTGGTGGCACATCCAGATGCGATTCCATGAGCATAGATCTTTTCAATATAGGAGTGATAGGGACTGGAATTGTTTACATCTAGAAACGTATTTACATGGACAACCAGCGTTCCCCCTGGAGGTAAAGTGGGCGCTGAAGCGGGGTTTAACTGAGCGATCTGAATATAGTACGTGATTCCATTAGAAGGAGTCAACGTTAGCACAGATTGCAAACTTGAACCAGAATTGTTATTACACGTCACTGCATTTAACGTTTCATTTGCATTCTTTGTCCATACGGCAATAAAAGTGTCATATGCGGAACCAAAGGTGTCCAGATAGAGTTTTCGCCCCGTGGAGGTGGAATACTTATACCAAACTGAGGCATATCCCAATCCTGGACTGCATGCGGAGGTTGTTCCAAGATCCAAAGTGGCAGCCGTAGTAGGTAAAGATGCCTCGAACGGAATGCTCAAGGAGGTCGCTGAGTCGATAGAGTCATTTATTGGGCCAGTAGCTGTTTTGAATGATGCCCAGCTGTTCGTATTTGCATACATGACCCCATAAGAGTTAACAGCCCGTACCTGCCAATAGTAGGTAACGTCGGGGGCAATCCCGCTGAAAAGCGTCAAATAGGTGTTCGTGCCAGCACTGATCCAGTTGTTATCGCAAATATTGTTATTCACCGTATCCAGACAATATTCATAGGATGATACATTGGAACTTGACTGCCAGGCCAGAGTGGGTGTGATGGATTGTCCCGATACTCCATTATATGGCAGGGTTTTATTGAAGGCAGTAGGCGGGGCTGCTGGTGGGGCAATAAATTTCCACCAACTGCCACTATCTGCATCTACTTTTGTGCTGTCGTCGAGTACGGCTTGAACCTGCCAATAATATGTGGCGCCGTTAGGCACAGTGATGGAAACACTTGTTCCACTCCAAACAGATGTCCATCCACCTTGAATATCGCATTTGGAGTTGTCATTTGTATCGTAGCAATACCGATAGTGGCTGAGATTTTGCCCAGTATAGGATGTCCAGGAAAACGTCACAGAAGTGGATGTGAGTGTGTTTCCATTGGCTGGTGAAGTCTTTTTTAGAGTCCCTGTTGCTGGTTGAACACTGGATGGGTCTGAATGTTGTGGACGTATTTCTGTCTGTTGACTTACCCATACCGTCAGACAGGAAATGGTGTAATCTGATTCACACCCAATGAACTCCACACGGGCAAAATACCCATCTTGGTAATAAAGAGAGATATTCCCATTTGGTTTGGCGCTGGTATTTACAAATTGCCAACCTAAAGATTTCATGTTTGTGCTGGCGTAATACGTGGCGATCTCTTCAGAATCATCCAGGTTGAATTCTTCCTGTGCGTGATAAACCTGACCAGGCAGAGTAATGTTTGTTCCATTTAGATCAAAACTTCTTTCTCCACTTCCCCACATATCCCATGTAAGTTGAGGAATTAACGGCGGGGGTGGGGCTTCATCCTGCGCCTGGATAAGGCTCTGTGGCATTATCAGCAGAAGCGAAAGCGCAATAGCACACAAGACATAAAAAGTTTTTTTGAAATTGGTTTTTAGGTTGGTTTTCATATTTCTCCTTTTTGATTTGCATTGAAGCTTGTCTTAACAAGCTTTGGCGAGGAATGTAAGGAAAGAGGATTCCCCTGCGAAGGGGCAATATACACTGTTCTCAGGGTACTGTGGCGTACGATTGCCATGCGATTTATCAACGGTAGAACGGCATCCTGATTAAAGACGTTGCATTTTGAGCTTTTGTTCCCGAAAAACCAATATAGAGAAAGGAGATATGAAAAATCAAAAAAGATTGCATATATAGGTAATATGTTGCGGTTACTTGTTTGTAGGTAACATTCAAATTTCATAAAAACATCCCTCAGTTTATTGAACTGAGGGATGTGAATATTGGTTATAGATGTTTATTGTTACGGCAAGGGCAGACCGAATGTCTTCTGCAGGAAGACCGCCATCTGATCGCGGGTGACCGGGTTGGTCGGACAATACACCCCGCTTCCACACC
>DAOQPR010000113.1:7306-8378 GCA_035333265.1 Anaerolineales bacterium | reverse complement strand
CATCTTTCCTATTGGCTGCGCGGCGATAGTCTCAATCGTGCCGTTCATGCAGAAGAACAAGCCCGCTCCGGCGACATCATCATCGACCCGGTTGCACATGAGCGCATCCAGGATGTGGTGGAAGTGGATACCATGCAAGACGGCGTTCGTGTAACAAAGGTTATCGTCCCCCTGCCCATACCCGCCTCAGTTACAGAGCCGGAACCTGATCCGTCCCCAATGGACATTTTCTTCCCCGAAACCTTAACGCGCCAGCACATTCCCGGAGAGTTTCGGAACGTCATCAACATGTTCATTGATATTCCCATTAATATTTCGGATGAAACGTTGGTAGCCCCATTCATGCAGACCGTTTACGATCTACAGGAAAAATACGGCGGCTTCTTCCTCCGTCCCGACCTTGGCGATAAAGGTTTCAATTTACTCATGTTCTGGGGGGCCCCCATTGCCCGTGAACGAGACGTGGAACGTGCGCTCCACTTCATTACCGAGCTTGCCGCCCGCACCCACCTCCCCCTGCGTGGAAGCGTTACCCAGCGCATTGCCTATGCCGGGTTCATGGGAGCTCCCCTGCGTGAGGATTACACTGCCTATGGCTGGGGAGTCAACCTGGCCGCACGGTTAATGGAACATGCCGGTGAAGGCGAGTTTTGGCTGGATGACGAAATAGCCCGCCACGCCGAACGAACCTTTGACGTAAAACTTCTCGGCGATTTTTCACTTAAAGGCTTTACAAAAAAACAACGCACCTACTTGCTTCTCAACAAAAAGCCGGAGGCCCAGGTCTTTTATCATGGCAAACTGGCCGGACGCAACAAGGAACTGGAGGTGTTGGCATCCTTTAGCACACCACTGCGGGCGGGCAAATTTGCGGGCATCCTGCTGGTCAGCGGTGAGGCGGGCATCGGCAAAAGCCGCGTGGTGCATGAATTTCAGCTCTCGGATTTTTTCGGTGAATTCAAAGCGCAATGGATTGTGTGTCAGACCGAGGAACTGATCCGCGAATCATTCAATCCCTTCAAAGGTTGGCTGAGAAAACGCTTCAACATCCTGGATGGTGTCTCTGACGACA
>DAOQPR010000113.1:2310-7206 GCA_035333265.1 Anaerolineales bacterium | reverse complement strand
CTGAACATCGAAGGGATTGTCCAGGAACTCAAGTTGGGTAAACTTTTCCCAGCCGATCTCAATACGATTGCAGAGGATATTCTTGGCAAGCCCATTACACACCAATTGAACAAGCTGCTTGAAGCACGAGCGGAGGGCAATCCGTTCTTTGTTGAACAGGTTCTGCGGTATTTACAGGAAAACGAACTACTTACTCTCAACAAAGAGAATCGTTTCACCGCAAGCAAGCAAGCCGAAGCCTCCCTGCCAGCAGATGTATTTACGGTAATGATCGCCCGCTTAGATCGCCTCACCCAGCAAGTGCGCGAAACCGTGCAAACAGCCTCAGTTTTGGGACGTGAATTTATAGTGGATGTGCTAGCGGAGATGCTTCGCTCAGTAAAAGATGAACTGCCCAAATACGTTTACGAAGCCGAAGAGGCGGATATTTGGGTCTCATTGGAAGAAATCAACTATATCTTTCGTCATGCCATGCTACGCGATGCGGCCTACTCGATGCAACTTGCTGCGCGTAAAACCGAACTACATGCACTGGCATGTATCGCCATGGAAGAAGTCTACCAATCGGACCTGGAACCCTATCACAGTGAACTGGCCTATCATGCTGAAAAAGGGGAACTAAAAGATAAAGCATTGTTGTACCTGTCTCTTTCCGGCGACCATGCCATGAGTACCTTTCTAAATCATCAGGCTATTGATTATTTCACACGCGCCCTGGCCGTTTTGCCTGAAGATGATCTTCAGCATGAATTTGACCTGCTCTTCAAACGAGTGGAATGTGCTTATAACATTGGCGATTCGACCGCGCAATTAAAAGATTTAGACCGTCTGGAAGAAATTGCACACAGCTTATCTGACAACGGGTTACTGGCACGAGCTTTCATCCGGCGGGCGTTTCGCGCCTCCATCCTTGGGGATTACAAGGCAACCACCGAATATGCTCTACAAGCCAGAGACCTGGCACAGACTGCCGGAGATACGAACAGCCTGCTCTCGGTTTACATCACCCTGCCAGATGCCCTTGACCATACCGGCAAGCTTGAAGAAGCAAAACAATCTGCATTGGATGGCATCGAACTGGCTCGCAAGTTGGGTAACCGCTCATAAGGAAGCCAGCGGGTTGAGTGCTCTGGGATTGGTAACTTTGAAACTTGATGGGCATGCAGCCGCACGGCAACACCAGGAACAATCTCTTGAGATCGCCCGTGAAATAAAGGACCGTTATTTAGAAGCCAAACAATTGAACAACATCGCCCTTTCCATCGTATCAGAGGGAGATTATCACCTTGCCCGGGAATACTTTCAACAAGCCCTGCGAATCTTTCAGGAACAGGGCAATCAGCTCGGCAAAAGCCTTGCCTATGCAAACCTTGGCTGGCTCTCCTCCATTCTGGGAGACTATACCAAAGCCATGGAAAATTATGAACACGCCCTCGTTCTTGCACGTGAGCAACGGGCGATCAGTGAAGAAATGTATACCTATATCAACTTAAGTGCATCGGCTGGCGGGCAGGGGAATAGCATCTCGGCACAGGAATGGGCGCGCATGGCACTCGAACTATCGCTTCAGGTAAAAGATCACACCGCTGAAGCCTGGGCATATTTTTATCTTGCGCACGGAGAGCTGCTTGCCAAAGATTACACTACTGCGATTGAATCCTTCCAAAAGAGTTTGAACATCCGGACCGAAGCGAACATCCTGCCGCTCATCGTCGAATCCCGTGCCGGGTTGGTCGATGCCTATTGGGCACTTGGCAATCAGGCTGCGGCGGAGGAAGAGGCGAAGCCCATCTTCGACTATATGGAAAAAGACTCCAGTTTTTCAGGGACTGAAGAACCGCTGCGGGTCTATTTGTCGCTATATACTCATTTCGAGAAAATAAAAGACCCACGCTCCAGTCTTGTTTTGCAAAATGCAAACCAATTGCTGGAAGCGCAGGTCTCAAAACTGCGATCAAAAGAGGCACGCAAGCTCTTTATGGAAAACGTCCCCTGGCGGCGTGCTTTATGGGAATTTACAAAGCGGAAGTATTAATGCCTATCCACTTTTAAGTTGTTTGAGCATTAAGTATGCCCAATTCCGGGATCGCCATCCGAAAGTTCGATGGTATCATTTTCGACCGATCCGGTGAAATAATATGGTTTGCCATTGCTATTGTTATCAAGAATGACAACCTGTTTGCCGCTTAGCCCGGCGATGGTTATTCTGTATGCCTGGTTAATGTAGGCACCCTTCTTTTTGATTCCAAAGTTATTCAACCACGTGATCTTTTTGCCATCATGCATGGTGGTGGGTAATTCATCCACACTCAACTTCTCAAGTTCATAATCATCTTCTTCCAAGATTTCAATATCCACATCCACTTCGTGAGGCTTGTGTGCCTTGATTCTATGTTTCTTCTTGCTATGTTTTTCCACCTTGCCCGGAATAACAACTTTATTTGGCATCGTATTCTCCTTTGATTGATTTAATGGAATGTGCTAATTATACCTGTGCAGTATTTAACCCAAATAACAAGCCAATTACAAAATTTCCTCCGCCGCGCGTACTCCAGATAAATATGCCCCATGCACGGTACTCGGATATTCACGCGAAGTCGCCTCGCCCGCGAAGAACAGCACATCATCCACAGGTTCGGCGAGCGCATCATAATCGTCTCCGCTGGCAAAGGGCGGGATATGTGAATACGCGCCAAACGAAAACGGGTCTTTGCCCCAGCGTGTGATCAACACACCTTCCGGTTCGGGAATATCCTCGCCGAACATCACGCGCAATGTTTGCATTGCACCTGCTACAATCTCGTCGTCGCTCAAGTCTTCAAGCGCAAAACCCTTCTCACCGCCGTGAAACGCCATCAACACTGGCTGGCCTGTGAACGGCGTGAAACTCAACCAGTCGCACCACTCACCCAGCCGCTCGCCCACATAACTGATCGTCTCCACGTCCTTATCCCAAAACACTGCGGGAAATTTCAAATAGACTTTATTGAGGACTCCCATTGCGAGTCGGTCAATGGCATCTTGCTTTGACTCAGGCAGAGGCGGCTCGAACTTAATCGAAGCCTGCTTCAACACCCCAAGCGGAACAGTCACCACAGCTTTATCTGCCACAAAAACCCCAGCCGACGTTTTCACCTCGACACCCTGACTCCCATAACGGATGGTTTCCACCACCGTTCCCAAACGAATATCCAACCCTTGAGCCAACCCATCGCTGATTTGGTTATACCCGCCGGGGAAGATGACTTCTTCGCCGCCCAGTTCTTCATCCTGATCCCACCACCACAAAGACAGGTCTTTTGGGTCTGCCCCATACTCCAGCGCTGTCACCAAATGGATGTAATAATTCAAGCGGCGTAAATCTTCATCCGAAAGTCCACGGTCGGCAATGACCTGGTCAAAAGCAGTTTGCAAGGGCATATCTTCATCTGTACTGTCCTGCATTTCCGCCACATCCTCGTAAATGTCCTCGAACAATGCCTCCATACGTTCAAATTCACCATCAGGCAGTTCGCTGCCATCTGCCGCAAATTCGGCGGCATTATCACCATCTGTCGGCATAGTCTTTGCCCCAAATTCTTTCGCCAAATCGGTGATTGGATTCCCGTTTACGCCATGAATCCAGGAGGCTCCCATATCCAATGGCAAGCCCAGGGATGTATTCGTCCACAACCGGCCGCCAACACGATCACGAGCTTCAAGGAGAATGACACTGCGCCCATGTTCGGTCAGGGTGCGGGCGGCAGCCAAACCGGCCATCCCCGCCCCAAGCACAAGCACATCCGCAACGGTGGGTAATGTATTTGGCATAGGTTCCTCTTCTTCGCCAGGGGTAGGGACCGGAGGGATTTCTGTCCCTGTATCGGGGGTGACAATTTCACAAGACAACGCCATTGCGGAGGCAGTACCAATTGCTGCGGCTTTCAAAAAATCTCTACGGGTGAATTGGGCCTTCATTTTGAATTCTCATCTTTTCCGGGTGGTTTTAATATACCCAACCAACGCCAATGGATAAAAAGCGTTATCAGTGCGCCAAGGTTGTCAAACACAAACACATCGATCAGGGAGGGTGTGCGGCCAGGCACCAAGGATTGATGCAATTCATCTGTCAGCGAGTATAGAACTGCCAGAAACCAGGCCAGCTTGTAATTGCGATTCGGAAGCGCGTATAAATAGGACAATGCTAATAATCCGTATCCGATCCCATGCGCAGTTTTTTTGACAAAATAATCCCATCCGCCAAAATTTGGAAGCTCATTGCTTGTGCGTGAAGAAAATCCAAAGATGATAAGCATCATCAAAACGGCAGGAAGCCAGCGCGGTACAATATTAAGGACTTTATTCATGAGAGGTTTCTTTGGTCGGTGACGTAATCATTAGACAGGACAACATGTGGCTGAAATTTACCCATCCACGCCGCGTGATTGTAACCGAGAAGTTGGAAGACGTTCGCAAAAGCTTGCAGGAAGTGGAAAGCCTCGTCAACCAGCAGGGGTGGACGGCGGCCGGATTCATCAGCTATGATGCTGCTCCTGCGTTTGAGCCAGCATTGAAGGTTAAATCATCCAATGGATTTCCGCTCTTGTGGTTTGGACTTTATGATTCACATGAGACCTTGGAGGGCATAGAAAACCTCGGATCGCCTTCAAAATGGGAATGGAAGCCTGATACCACACAGGACAACTACAACGCTGCCATTCAGACCATCAAAGAACGCATCGCGCAGGGAAAGACGTATCAGGTCAATTACACCATGCGCTTACAAGCGGATATTGAAACAGATAAACGAATGGAAGCGGATTTATATGCCTGGCGGCTGTTCACCCACCTCGCCCATTCCCAGAATAAGTATGCAGCATTTTTGGATATCGGCGATTGGGCGGTTTGTTCAGCTTC
>DAOQPR010000113.1:0-2210 GCA_035333265.1 Anaerolineales bacterium | reverse complement strand
AGAATAAGTATGCAGCATTTTTGGATATCGGCGATTGGGCGGTTTGTTCAGCTTCGCATGAATTATTTTTTGATTTAGATGGTGAAATCATCACAAGCCAACCCATGAAAGGGACTGTTCGCCGTGGGAGAACTAGCGAAGAAGATAATACTGTCTCCAGGTGGCTACGCGCATCCACCAAAAACCAGGCTGAAAATGTGATGATTGTGGACATGATTCGCAATGACATTGGACGCATTGCAGATATGGGTAGTGTGCATGTGCCAGACCTATTCACCATTGAGAAGTACCCCACCCTCTTTCAAATGACGTCCACCGTCCAAGCAAAAACCAAGGCATCGGTAACTGAGATTTTTACGGCCCTCTTTCCATGTGCTTCCATTACTGGTGCGCCAAAGGTCAGCACAATGAACATCATCGCAGAATTGGAAACCAGTCCACGCCGGGTCTATTGTGGGAGTATTGGGTATATTGCGCCCAATCGAAAGACACGCTTTAATGTTGCCATCCGAACAGCCTTGGTGGATAAGAAAAACCAAAAGGCCGAATATGGCATTGGCGGCGGCATCGTCTGGGATTCGACCTCTGCAGATGAATATGGAGAAGCGTTGTTAAAAGCGCGAGTCCTGACTGACCGACCGCAAAAAGAGTTTTCTCTTTTCGAGACCCTGCTTTGGACGCCGGAAGATGGCTATTTTCTGCTGGATCGTCACATTGCGCGGATAATGGACTCGGCTGCATACTTTGATTTCACGACAGGTGTTGAAACAGAAAAAAGAATCAGAGAATTATTGGATAAATCCATTTCAGACTCAGCCTCTACAAAACGGGTAAAGATATTGATGGATTCTCAAGGGGCACTCTCTTGCGAAGTCAGGGAATTTCAGCCAAACGACAAGGTCTTCAAAGTTTGCCTGGCAAAAGAGCCCGTCAACTCGAATGACCGATTCTTATTTCACAAAACTACACATCGAGACATGTATGATAAGGCTGTTATTCCAGGATTCGATGATGTGCTGCTTTACAATGAGCAAGATGAACTGACCGAATTCACCATCGGCAATCTTGTTGTGAAGATGAATGGGGAATTCTTCACCCCGCCCGTGGAATGCGGCCTGCTGGCCGGTACGCTGCGGGCCGAGTTGGTCGCTTCCGGCGAGGTAAAGGAACGGATTCTAAGCAAACAGGATGCGGCCAGGTTCGAGGCGGTCTTTCTCGTCAACTCTCTGAGAAAATGGGTGCAGGTTTTGTTAATCAATTCCCACAGGGTATAATCGCAAACCGAGTAAAAATCAGAAAGAAAAGAGGAACGTATGTATATTGACCCCGGTTCTGGCGGAATGTTATTTCAAATTCTTGCCGTGGCATTTGGTGTGATCTCCGGCACGGTGCTCATGTTTTCAGGGCGCATCAAAATGATGATCGCCAAATGGCGCCGTTCAACACGCAAGGAAGAGAACAGCAACGAGACGAACGAACAAAAATAATAATAGGTGACAGTTATTTTTAAAAGTGACTGTCACCTTGTTAATAGGACATCATGCGAACACTCATTATCGGGTTGGATGCGTTTGACCCCGCATTTTTTGAAAAACTCCATTCACAAGGCAAGACCCCACATTTAAGAAAACTACTGGAAGCAGGCGGTTATTCACGCTTTCGTGTTTCAGACCCGCCGCAAAGCGAGGTTTCATGGACAAGCATTGCCACCGGCATGAACCCCGGCGGGCATGGCATGTTCGACTTTGTGCATCGTAACCCGGCCAATTACAGTTTGCAGGTTTCGTTGCTTCCCACACAAAAAAATCTATTGGGGCTGCAATTCGTTCCACCATATAACGCACAAACCATTTTTGATGAAGCCGTGGAAGATGGTTATCCAGCTACATCCATGTGGTGGCCTGCAACCTTCCCAGCCAAACAAGCCTCGCCGGTTCAAACCATCCCCGGGCTGGGCACGCCCGATATTTTGGGACGGCTTGGAGTGGGTACCTATTTTTCGGTAGAAGAACTACCCGCAAATGCGGAAAGAAAAACCGCGGTTCGTTCTCTGATCAAAAAAGGAGCAACGAGATTTTCCGGCACGTTGGAAGGTCCCGCCAAAAAGAACGGCACGGTGAATATTGATTTTGAGCTTGACATCAATGATGCCACGGCAATGCTTCACGTCGCCAAACAAAAGGTTTTGCTCAAACTCGGCGAATGGGGCG
>DAOQPR010000112.1:0-8380 GCA_035333265.1 Anaerolineales bacterium | reverse complement strand
TAATGCATACCTGCCCTGCGAGATATGTTCAAACCATGGTAATTTTCGATCAAACCGTCGCTGAATAAGAAGAATCGGTCACCTTTCAAGGCTTTCAATTCCACGCTTTCGAAGTAAGGTGTATCAAAAGCGCCCAACAAATCTCCTTTGGCAGCGATAATCTCTACGGTTCCATCTGCAGCGAGGCGCAACAGCGGGGGGTGTCCGGCATCCACCACTATCAGGCGTTCAGTACGCCGGTTCAATTTCATACAGCACGCACTTAGAATACTGCCATCCTTTAATACCGGTCGCAGAACACTGTTAAGCAAGTTCATAATCTCAAGGGGTGTATAAAGCGGGGTAAAGTTCTGGTGCAACAAAACCTTCAAGGCAGAAGTGATAAAGGCCGCACCAAGATCATGCCCGCTAATATCAGCACTAAAGAAGCCATTGATCCCATCCCCCAGCGAAATAACATCATAGAAATCACCACCGGCTGCGTGCAACGGGCGGTAGGAAACAGCAAATCTTGCCTCGGGCATCTCTTCAGGTTGAACCAATATGGATTGCTGAGCTATTGCGAGCTGCGAAAGCTGATTCATTTGCTGCTCGATCAAGGCCTCGAATGCCTGCCGAATACGCAAATGGATTCGCAGCCGGGCAATGACTTCTTCTGTTTCGAATGGTTTTGTAATGTAATCCACTCCGCCAATGGTCAACCCGGAGATTCTGCTCTTCTTATCGTTCTCGCTGGACAGGAAAATGATCGGGATCAAACTGGTGACCGGATTCGATTTCAATTTTGCGCAAGTCTCAAAACCATTCACTTCAGGCATCAAGACATCTAATAGAATAATATCGGGGTGACATTCTTTTGCCAGTTGAAATCCTTCCATGCCTGAGGGAGCAGCCAGCATTTGATAGCCTTCCTTTTGAAGAATGGAGGTCAACATCAACCGATCAATCGGCGAGTCGTCGATCACTAGAACTTGCAATGCATTTCTATCCACACGAAACTTCCTCAAAAATTTCCTTAAGACTGGGAACGTCTTGAATAAAAATCTTCCTTTCAAGCATGAACAAGGATTCCTAAATTATTGATGGTGTTCTCGAACAAAACAAATTCCGACTCGATTACCGGCAGCATGTTATTCATTCCCTGCAAATCACCAAGTTCGCCCAATTTCTCTACCTCATATGCAATTTTCCTCAGACCCTCGGCCGCCAGATTCGCCGATGCCCCACGGATGGTATGCGCCTGAATACGAGCTTTACCCGAATTCTTGTTGGAAATATCCATCTTCAATTCAGCGATCTGTTGTGGTAACTCTTTCAAGAAAGCCGTGATAACAGCCTTCTCAAGATCTCTATCACCCATTAACCGCTGAATCAATTCCGATTCGTTGAAAATTCCGTTCAACTCCTGGATCTGTGAAGATTCATGAGCATCGCATGATGCTGATGAATACGTTCCGCCGGTGGAACGAGCAAGCCAGAACTCGATCTTTCTCCCAAGTTCAGACGCCTTCACAGGCTTGGTCATATAATCATCCATTCCAGCTGCAATACACCTCTCACGATCTCCCTGCAGGGCATGCGCAGTCATGGCAATAATGGGGATGCGCGGGCTTTGGCAAGCAGCCTCACGCGATCGAACTTGCGCTGTCGCAGTGTACCCATCCATCTCCGGCATCTGGCAATCCATCAAAATGAGATCATATTTGGATTGTTGCATAGCCTGAAGCGCCTCTATCCCATTGGAAGCCGCATCTGAGCGATACCCAAATTTTTTCAAGAGCGACAGCGCCACTAATTGATTGGTGGGGTTGTCCTCAACAAGTAAAATATTCGCCCGTTCCCTTAAAGTTCTACTTTGCACCCAATAACCAGGTGTTTTGTTGCCAAAATCTGTTGATATTTCCGCCGGCCGGGCTGAGGGTTCACCGTTCCACAATGCACATCGGGAGGGTTGCATTTCAAACTCCAGTGAAAACCAAAATATAGAGCCCTTGCCACACACACTCTCAACACCAATGGTCCCGCCCATTAATTCAACCAATTGTTTGGAGATTGCCAGACCCAACCCGGAACCGCCATATTTTCTGGTCATCGAACTATCAACCTGCATAAATGGATTAAAAAGTTTTGACAAACGTTCCTGCGGAATCCCAATTCCAGTATCTTCAATGGAAAAATGAAGAGTAACTTTTTGTCCCGATTCCATCCCCTTCTTAACTTTCAATTGAACAATTCCCTTTGGTGTAAATTTGATAGCATTTCCAACCAGATTTATTAGAATTTGGCGCAGCCGCCAAGGATCGCCTGACAACAATAATGGGACATCTTGTTCATCACTCAACAACAGTTGCAATCCTTTTTCCTCCGCTTTAAGTTCAAGAATATCCATGACCTCCTTAATGGTCTTCTCCAGGTCAAAATCAACGATCTCCAATTCCATTTTTTGAGATTCTAGCTTGGAATAATCAAGAATATTATTAATCAAAAATAATAACGCTTCCCCGCTGGATTGGATCAAACTGACAAATTTCTGCTGTTCTCCTGTCAAGGAAGTATCCATTAATAGATCGGCAACGCCGATAATACTGTTCATAGGAGTGCGGATCTCATGGCTCATGTTCGCCAAAAATTCACTCTTTGCTACGTTCGCCATTTCAGCCTGCGCCGCCAAGGTGTTGGCCTTGGTAATCAGTTCTTCTAACTGACGGTTGTTGCGAATCAGGCTTTCTTCCGCCTTCTTTTGCTCGGTAACATCTATGATAGAAACGATTACTTTTGACAAATCTATCTCGTACCCAGGCACCACAGCCCAGTACAGATTCACTGCGATAATCTTCCCTTCAAGAGTCCGGGCGATCATCTCAATCTCAAAATCAAATTTTCCGGATGCGATTTGAAGCAGTTCAAAACGGAAATATTCATTTCCCGCCTCCGGCAGGGTTTTATTCAAACTTGAGACCAATTCCCCTTTGGTGCTGGCACCATATAAAACCAACGTCGCCTTATTGACATCAAGCACCTTTACCAACGATATGCATTCCGCTACAACTTCAGGGTGTGCTTTTAGATAAGAATCAAAATCGTTTACCCCACTATTTCGTAACCGATCTAGATACTGTTTCACTTCTGAAAAATCTTCCTCCCAAAGAGAAATCGGGGAATCATTGAACAAATTTTGAAATCGCGCTTCACTAGCCCGACGATCCCGTTCCAATTCCACCGCTTCAGTAACATCCTCGTTTACAACTAGGTAATGAGTGATCTTTTGCGCATCATCCAGGATTGGTGAAATCGTTGTTGCTCCCCAATACTCTTCACCATCCTTTCTTTTATGCTTACTTAAACCCTCCCACGACCTATGTTCTAAAATAGATTGTTTAATCTCTGAAATCTTTTCAGGCGAAATACCATCGAACTGCAAGGCATATAAGTTTTTCCCATATATATCGTCTTTGGTATAGCCTGTAACCTGTGAAAATTGAGGGTTGATATATTCAACCTCACCCGTAACATTTGTAATGGCAACAGAAGCAGTACTGGATTCGACTGCTCGTGAAAGCTTGCGTATCTGTATTTCAACCGCTTTCTGTTCTGTGACATCATGGACCATGGCATGCAACAGTTTCCTACCCCGGATCTGAACCAAGCTAAAATTTATCTCCACCTCTCGAATTGCCCCATCACGAAGCCGGTGCTGAGAAGAAAAATACCCGCCTGAATTTTTCTCGGCCGCAAATATATTCTCAAATAACTGATTTTCAGGGGAAGTAGTAAGTTCGGAGATGGTTAATTTTTCGATTTCTTCGGAAGTATATTGATAAAACTTCAGCGCTGCTAAATTCGCTTCCACGATTATTCCGCTGGTCAAATCAATAAGCAGCATAACCGCGGGGTTTTTAGAAAATTGGTGATTTCGAACCTCTTCGCTCTCAAGATGGGCATTGACCTCCTGAACCATCTTAATGGCATTCATCCTGGACCGGATATAAATCGAAATAAAGCCAATGTACAAAAAGACGCTTAAAATAATCAGAAAAATGGGCTCAAGCAAGACTGTTTTGATTTTTTCGTTAAGTTGCTCTTCTGATATATCCAGGCCCAATACCCCAATGACCTTATTGTTATTTGGATCCTTTATGGGAACCAAGATTGATACCCACTCGATAGAATCGGCGCCAGTTGGCAAAATAGACCTGGGGTCTCCATCTATAAGAATATTTCTGGCTTCATTCAAAGTGTTGGGTGGTGGATCACGCTTTATTTGCTCCTCACTTGAAACAGCCAGCAAAGTAGTTTGCCCATCAACCTCGCCGATAAGATAAAAATGCTTAACAAAAGGATTGACCTTATGTAAAGATTTCAATCTTTTTGAAACATCCTTGAAATCTACTTCATTTACCAGGTCTGGATTTTCAGTTAATGCCCTGATCTGAGCAGCAGAAATACTGATAGCTGCTGAATTGGCAATATCAAGAAATTTTTGGATCTCATTTTCCATCGTATAGTGCATTGCATCCGAGATCAAGGTATATCCCGCAAATACAATGGCAAATAAGCCTATTAATGATAGCAATAAAGGTCCAATCAACTTGGACTTAGTTATTACTTTTTGGATCCTCGTATGCCGTATTTGAAGAAAATGCATAAATCTTATCCACAGGTAGAGCTAAATATAGGCACAAAGCAGAACCTGTTAATCTATTTACTCAAATCTCACATTAATTAATTCCTTGTCATATTCACAATGATTTTGATAAGCATCTTATCAAGGCACGATAGTTGACATCATAAAAGTCTGGTGAATAAAAAATAAAAAACATATGAAAAGCCCAAGTTCTTCGCCACCCTCAAATGAATATCGCCTCGCAGTACTAATTAATCTTTATTTCCAATATCAACCTTCGCACCTTTATTTTTGCCTCCAAACCCTGGTTTACCTCCCCTCCTTAAGAAACATTGTCGTTCACTAAAGAGGGCACATCCAGGTAAAGGATGTGCCCTCTTTAGTATTTCTAACAATCACTTTCTCAAAATAAGATGGAGAACCTGCAAAAACCATCATTAGTTCTTACGCTGAACTCATGGTCGAAAGTGGGACTGCAATGTTTGGAGGCGCTATGGATGTACCAGGCAAAAAGGTCCGGCCAGGCGGCATCGTGATCGAGATCATCCGGGTCAGCCGTGGCAACTGTCCATATATTGGAATAAGGACCATAGGCCAGCACGCGGTCCAATAGCATGCGCGTTCTGCTGCCCATCCTATTCAAAGAGCCAATCCCATCGATCAGCAAAAGCAGGGTCTGGCGTTTATCAAAGCGATACATCCAACCACCCAGGGCATCCACCAGCCTCTCGAACCTGTTGCTTTCCGTCGAGAAGACTCCTCCACAAGCCGGCAACTCCTGAAAGTCCAGCCATTCCAAATAAGCGGGAGTAGCCACAACAAATTGCAACTGTTGCGACCGGTACATTTCTGCCGCATTCCAGGCAATTGTTTGCAACAGGGTTGTTTTACCGGAGCCCTTCTCGCCACGAACAAGGATAGCCCCGCCATCCGGCTCTGCCATGTCAAAGAGCACGGGTTTTCGATCCTCTTGCGAAACTCCAAACAACAGGGTGTTGGCGGGCAGCGGGGATAATCTTTGAACTTGCGCCCGCAATGCGGCGAAGAGCATTTGCTTATCCTGCATGGGTTCTGTTTCCCGGGGCAGGGCCAACGATCTGAGCGGGGATGTTCCAATAGTCTCGTTTTCCATGTTCTCTCCTTTCCATCGTGTTCCTTTTGTTCTCAGTCAGTTCATCATCCCCGTCCCGGTGGCGGGGATGATGAATCAGGGACTATTCGGCCAGGGGATATTTTCCCTGCTGGCTGCGCCCGGGCTCGGGATATATTGCTTTCCCGCCGCGCAGGATTCTCTTAGCATCGCGTCCTTCCCCGGTTGCATTTCCATCCATAGAAGGCATGACGATCTCGGGCAAATCCTTAACTTCGGCGATCTTCGAGGCAAGTTCCAGCAGAAAGGCCGTACGCGCATCTTCATGCTTGATCCTATTGAGTTCGTTCAGGACAGGTCGCAGGCGTTCCAGCGCGGCCTCTCCCAGAGGAGCAGCGGCCCGGGAGGTTTGAACCGCTTCAAAGTAGGTTTGATGCGGCTGGATATCCACTGGCATGGCGCCGAATTCTTCATTGATGACAATGCCAAATCCGCGCATGCGCATCGAAATCTCACGGCTGATGCGTTTCTTGATCTCGCGGCTTTTTCTCTGGCTGACGATCTCTTCGTAGGTGCTTTCCAGGAAGACCTGGTTGCGAACGATATCCTCCAGGCTGGTCTTGATCATTTCAGGCCATTCGGGACCTTCAAACTTCAGCACTTGCAGAAGGTTTTCGCGAGTTGTGAGCCGCAGGTCGGTTCGAAAAAAGACCTTCAGCCGCATATCGATCGCCAGCCCGTCCCGCAGTTCCACCTTTTTGAAGGTCGCTTCCACGGTCCGCATGTACAGGCTTACCTCACGATGCACTCTTTCCCAGAACGGGATCAGGACGGTCCATTCCTCCGGGTCAACGAAACGGTGGAAGCGGCCAAATCGGTAGATCACTCCCAGGTGGTTTTCCTGCGGACGGTAGCAGTGTCTCCAGACAAATTTGGCGGTCAAAATAACAAGCGCCAGCAAAAACGGGGCAAGGCAAGGCAGGCTGTCTTTTCCAAAAAATGCCACCCATAACCAGATCATTCCCACCGAGACGTTTGCCATCACAACGAAGAGCTTTGCAATTACCTTGGGCATGTTGCACCTCCTTTCCACGATGTGTGCCGACAGGTTTACAAAGGATTAACCTTCATCTATTTTTTATCATTCCCATTGCTCGAATGGCGGCTTATTGGAAAAACAAAAGGCCCAATTCAGGGCCTTTTGTTTAACCTTTTGGCGGGGAAGCTTAATCGCGGTCGGGGTGCAGGTAACCGGACCTGTAAGCCAGGTGGATCAAGTTTGCCGCGCTTTTAGCACCAAAGATATCGAACAGGGTGTTCTTTATGTTTCTAATCGGCTTTCTCGAATCGCTTCCAAACTCTTTTGCGATCTCGTCCTCGGTATATCCCTCGCAGATCAGCTTCAGGACGCGATCCTGCGCTTCAGTCAGGCTGGGAGGTGCAAAATCACGATAGTATTCCGGCCTCGGGCTGATGGCTTCCCGAATGAATTTACGAGCATCCTCCGGGCTTTCGATGAGGGCCTTGTTCGCTACATAATCGCACCCCGCACGCTTGAGCCCGTCAATGAGATCGGCATGGTAGGTCAGGCCGAGAATTCGAACGTCGGGTAGTATCTTTTTGATATTCTTCACGAAGGTGGCGCCGGCCATTTTTTCCTGTCCAATTTTGGCATCCGCAATGATCAGGTCCGGTTTCAGCCTTTCGCAAATGGAAAAGGCTTCCATTGTGGTGGCAGCCGTTCCAACGATCTGAATTTGAGACAGGCCGCTCAAGATCTTTTCCAATGCGCTTTGCTGGAGAAACTCGTCATCCAATATAACGGTCCGATACAACCTCGAGTTTGACATGGTATTCATAAATCTTCTCCTCACGGCGCCCAACGCGCCTGGATGACAGTCCCTTGCCCCGGGGATGACTCAATATCAACGGAAGCAACCTGGCTGTGAAATTTCTTTAACTCCATTTGTTTCTTGATGTCGTTAAGACCGAAGGATCGCCGCTGGCGGGCGGATTCCTCGGTCTCTACAAACCCCACCCCATTGTCTTTTACGGTCAATACAAAAGCACCATCCACCCTGGTCAGGGCTATTTGCGCCTCGCCATCGGGCTTTTTCTCGATCTTGGAATGACGGACAATGTTCAATATCCCTTCTTTGGCAACATTGAAAAATATCTCCTGGATCTGGAACGGCATTTCATCTTCCCGGGCATTCTGGGCATGGATCTTTATACAATCACAGGCGCTTTGCAAAAAGGGGATCGACCGCAGGCTCTTTAAGTAATGATGCACGGCATGGATCAGCCCTTCTTTCTCAAGGTAGATATTATCGATGGAATCTGCAAGCACCCCGTGAATGCTCATTTTCACATATTCCAGGGTATGCTCGATCTCCTGAAGTGTGCTGGTCATTGCCGGGCCAGAAGGGTCATTATCCAGTTGCATTAACATCTCTCGCAGTGGCGTGACCGCTGCATGATGCACCACCCCGCGCACCCCATGAATCCCACCTTCAAGGCGGTTGATATACCCGCGCTGGCGGATGGTCTCAAGGATCAGGCTGACCATGGAAGCGTAGATCTCGAAGAGATTTTTCTCGACGGGGAAAAATTCCCTCTTGGAAGAGGTTCCCATTCGATTTTCGATCTTGATCGCCCCGACCGCG
>DAOQPR010000111.1:0-8405 GCA_035333265.1 Anaerolineales bacterium | reverse complement strand
GGCTGACAGTCATCCGCACACCGCAATGTCCCTACATTGAAAACGCAACCAGCGGCATTCTATCCTTCGCGGAGGCGCGGGGGATCAAATCCAAAGTGGTCGAATTGAAAACCGCAAAAGAAGTGCGGGAGCGTTCTCCTTTTGCATACGGCGTCTTCGGCACAGTTCTGGATGGAAAGCCGCTTGCCTATCAATATTTACTTGAGAAAGATTTCGATAAATTACTTCAAGAACGACACAACGGAGGTTGAGATGAAAATCCTGGACTTAAAAAAACAATACAAATCGCTTTACCAACCCTCGGCAAAAAAGATCGAGGCGGTGCAAGTACCCAACCTGCAATTTGCCATGATCGACGGCGCCATCGAAAAAGGGTCCGAGCCGGGTAAATCACCATCCTTTGCCGACGCCACGCAGACGTTGTACAGCCTTTCGTACACCCTCAAATTCATGTTCAAGAAACGCAAGGTCAATGCCATCGATTATCCCGTCATGGCATTGGAGGGATTGTGGTGGGTGGAAGATGGCTTCTTCGACATCACCGTCAAGGACAACTGGTTCTACACGCTGATGATCCTGCAACCGGATATCGTCACCGCTGAAGTTTTCGAGGAAGCGCGCGAGCAAGTCCGCAAGAAGAAGGGCGATAGCGACATGCTCAACAAGGCGCAGCTGGCATATTTTGAAGAAGGCTTATGTGTGCAAACCATGCACATCGGACCGTACGCCACCGAACCCGCCACCATTGACCGCATGAAAGAATTCATGGCAGAAAATGGATTAAAAGACGCTGTCGGACCGATTGGCGGAAAACACCACGAAATCTATTTAAGCGATCCGCGCAAGGCTGCCCCAGAGAAGATGAAGACTGTATTGCGTCATCCTGTCAAAAAAATTTAGGTCATACGCACGTGCTATAATCCCGAAAATCAGGAAGGAGTGCGAATGTCTGAAAACGATAGGTCAAATACCGTTCAAGCGGGAGAACCTCCCGTGCAACCCATGTTACGCTCTGAGTTTCAGCGCTATCAAACCTTTGTATGGATCCAAATCTTCTTTTTGGGTGTTTCAGTCATTACAGGTGGATTCAATTTCAAGGTTTGGTCCATGCTCGACAGTTCGATTCTGATCGTTTCCATCGGGGTTTCCAGCCTGTTGTTCGTGCTCGATGACACGAAAGTCCGCAAATTGATCTTCAATACATCCATGGTGCTGTATTTATTGGGGGTGCTGGATATGGCGGCAAATATTTTAATCTCCGGTTCTGTGGGATGGTACAACTAAGTTCCGGAGTCAAATACTGCAAGACCCAGCCTAAAAGATGACGCCTGATTTGCAACCCTTTTCGTTGGATTGCGTAAGAAAAAGTGCAATCCAACGAAAGGAGTAAACAATGAGCGATATCAAAGTTCTTACGCGGAGCAAATCCAACCGTATGGTTGCGGGTGTATGCGCTGGCCTTGGTGATTATCTCAACATCGACCCTACCATCGTCCGCCTCTTATTTGTGTTGGGCTTCTTCTCATTCCACGGCGCCATGCTGTTGGTCTATCTCATTATGGCGATCGTTACCCCCGAACAGTAAATATTCTGTCATTGCGAAGGCAATACTCTTTTGCCCGAAGCAATCTCCTGCGCAATTTGGGATTGCTTCGTCGCAATGCCATACTATCTAGCCAGCTCTAGGAAGACATCTTCCAGAGTTGCCTCCCCTCTTTCAATTCTCTCAACTTGAATATTTTTTCTGCCAAGGATATCCTGAATCGCCTCTTCCCGGACCTGTTGGCTGATGACTCGTAAATGATCCCCAGCCAACCCGACACGGTTGACTCCGGCGAGCTCATGCAAAACATCCAGCCCTTGTTCGAGGGGATGCGCAAATACTTCCCAAACATCTCCCTTAATAATGGATTTCTTTAGATTCGTGGGTGTATCCATTGCCAACAGTTTGCCGTCGCGCATTACACCGACTCGTTCGCAGTATTCAGCTTCGTCCATGTAGTGTGTGGTGACGAAAACCGTCACGCCATTTTCGGCAAGCTCGTAGATCAGGTCCCAGAACGCGCGGCGGGCGGTTGGGTCAACGCCGGAGGTGGGTTCGTCGAGGAAGAGTAATTTTGGTTTGTGGACCAGGGCAATACCCAGCGAGAGACGCTGACGCCAGCCGGTGGAGAGATCCCTTGTCAGCGTATTCTCATGCCCTGAGAGGCCGACCAGCTGCAATGTTTCCAGGATGCGGGTTTTGTCTGTGATGCCGTACACGCCACCGTAGAAGGTCAAATTCTCCAGGGTGGTCAGGTCATCATAAATGGCGAACTTCTGTGACATGTACCCCACCCGCGCACGGACTTCCTCGCTCTGACGGACAACATCGTAACCCAAAACCGTTGCTTCACCTTCGCTGGGTGCAAGCAGGCCAAGCAGCATCCGAATAGTGGTGGTCTTGCCGGAGCCGTTTGGCCCAAGATACCCAACCACTTCGCCTTCGTTCACTTCAAAGTTGATATGGTCCACTGCAACAAAATCGCCGAAGCGCCGCGTGAGATTTTCAACATAGATAACTGGTAAGGCCATAATAATTCCTCTATAGGTGACGGTCACTTTGAACGTGACCAGCACCTTTTTTATCCTTTTTCAAGAGCAGCCTTAAGGCGGGCAAGATTGCCTTCCATCATGGATTTCACCTGACCAGCCATTACGCCTTCGGCAAGCTTGAACAAACCGCCGGGATTGCCCTGGGCGTTCAAGCTCACTTTTGTGCCGGTGCCAACGGTTTTGAAGATCATGGTCAGGTTCACCTGCATGGGGCCAGCTGTAACTTGAAACCCACATTTGGTGTCGGGCTCGTAGGCTGTGATCTGCATTTCGCCTTCGATACGGCGTCCCATCATTTCACCAATGCTCTTAAATTTTGTCCCCACCCCTACTGCTCCCGGCGTGACCTGTTCCAGGCTTACCACTGCCGAGTTCCATTTGGGCATGTTGTTGGGATTTGCCACGAAGGCAAAGACATCTTTCACAGGATGGTCGATCAAAACACCAAGGTCAAGGTTGATCATGGGATTCTCCTTTATGCACTATGCGGAAACACTTTTACATATTCATGGTCAGATAAAGCAATGAACACATCTTCGAGAACGGGCGACACAGAACGAAGTTCATCCACATGACCACCTGCTTTTTTGATCTCAGTCTTCAAGCGCTTTAATACCACACTCGATTTTCCTTCGCTGACGCGGATATGTAATCGATCACCAAAAGCCTGGACGTCCTCCACATCCACATCGGAATGTGCGACGTGGCGCAGTGTGGTGAGTGGAGAGCCGCGCAATTCGAGCACGCGCCCATTAAGCTGGGAGCGTAAGTTTGAAGGTGTATCTTCAGCGATGATCTTTCCGTTTTTCATGAAGCCTACACGATGACAGCGGGAGGCTTCATCCATGTAGGGTGTGGAGATGATAACGGAGACACCATCGGGTTGAGAGGGATGAGTAACGAGGGACAAGTTGGGAGTAGATTGAGCAACGAGCTTGATGACAAGTTGCCAAAAGTCTTGTCGAGTCACCGGGTCCACGCCTGTGGTGGGTTCATCAAGCAACAACAGGCGTGGACGTGTAACGAGCGCTGAGGCAAGACCCAGTTTTTGTTTCATGCCGCCGGAGAGTTGACCGGCACGGCGGTCTTTGAATTTTTCCAAACCAACGAATTCGAGAATTTCCAGCGAACGCGGCAGCCACTCGGTGGAGGAAAGTCCGCGCACCTCGGCGAAGAAGCGAATGTTCTCCAGCACGGTCAGGTCTTCATACATTGAGAAGCGCTGGGAGAGATAGCCGATCGTAGAGCGGGCCTGCTCTGTCTGCCGTAATACGTTGTAACCGCAAACGGAAATCTCTCCGGCATCGGGCAACAAGGCCCCCACCAACAATCGCATTGTGGTGGTTTTTCCTGCTCCATCTGAACCGACTAGTCCGTAAATTTCACCGGCAGGAATGGCAAGTGACACATCATCAACGGCATGCGTCTCACCAAAGGATTTTTTCAATCCGGATGCTTGTACTAAATACTCTGCCATAAGATCTCTGCTAAAAGTTGAACTCTATTTGAAGGTAACATCCGCGGGCATGCCGATCTTCAACTTACCTTCCGGGTCTTGCACGCTCAATTTGACGGCATACAAGGTGGCGCTGCGTCCTTCCACAGTTTGTACGTTGCGTGGAGTGAATTCAGCCTGATCGGCAATATGGATAACCGTGGCGGTGAAGGTTAAATCTGGGAATGAATCTACTTTGACTTCCGCAGTCTGTCCGAGCGAGATCAAGCCATAACGATCTTCAGGAATGTAGACGGTAATGGTCAGGCTGGAGAGGTCAGCCATTGTCATGGCCACAGCGCCCGGTTGAACGAATTCGCCCGGTTCGACATTACGAGTAAGAATGACACCGTTCATTGGGGCATAGACCACAAGTTTGGACATCTGCGCCTCGAGCAAGGCCAGGTTTGATTCTGCCTGAGCCAGTGCGGTCTTCGCCTGATCCAATACCTTTGCTGCGGCCAACACCGCGGGTGAATCTGCGCCGGTTTGCAGGGTGAGCAAACGAGCATAAGCGGCATCGTAACGTTGTTGGGCAACGAGGACTTGTCCACGGGCATAACGGACATCATCGGCTTCGTCGCTGTTCATCAGGTCGTTATAAGCCTCTTCTGCATCATCGAGGCGGGTCAGAACATCATCATAGTAATCCTGGGCGGCATCGGTCAAACCGCTGTTATCGGATGCATCTGCGGCCTGATCCTTCACCTGCTGGGCAATGACAAAGGCAGCGCGTGCATCTGCCAATTCCTGTTCCTTCTGTAGGAATTCTGAATTTTTCAGGTCTGTGATGACGCGCTCCAGGTTGGTATTGGCATCGTCGATGGCAGCCTGAGCGGTATCGAGTTCGGCTTGGGCAGAGGCTATTTGCTGTTCTTCCTCAATATACCAATTCGGCTGGTCGAACTCACTGGGGACATTTGCATTCCAATCTTTGGAACGTTGCGCGGCTTGCGCTGCCAGGGCGGCGTCGAGAGTCTGGTCATATTTGAGTTGGGCGGAGGCGAGTGCGGCAGTGGCAGAGTCGACTGCGGCGGAGGCTACGGCTTTTTGGGCAGCAAGCAGGCTTGGGTCGAGGTTGAGAAGCGTCTGGTTCATCGTCACCGAATCGCCTTCGGCGGCTCCAACTTCGGTCACTTTGCCAGCCATCTCTGGTGAGACATTTACCACCGAAGCTTCGATGGTTCCAGACGCGGAAAGCACATCGCTGGTCTGTGGCTGCAGGTATTGAAAACCAAAGTAGGCCAGAGTGCCAAGAACGATCAGGGCGACAATGATACGAACAGGGAGAGGGGGTAATTTAGGTTGCATGAAAAACTCCTAGAGGTGCAAGTTGAAGATTTAATCGAGACGTTTCTTGAAGCGGGCGGCAGCCAGGCCCATAATAACCACCGCAAAGATGGCCAGGGCTATGATCTCATTTTGAAGGGCGGCTGCACCGACTCCTTTTAGCAAGAGGGCGCGGATGATGACCAGGTAATATCGCAATGGCACAATGGCAGAAACCCATTGTAAAAATTCAGGCATGGCGGCGATGGGAAAGAAAAAACCGGAAAGGAAGATGCTGGGCAGCATGGTCACCATGACGGTGATGAAGGCTTCCTGTTGAGTATTGGCAATGGTGGATGCGAACAAACCAATGCCAAGGCTGGAGATCACAAAGAGACCGGAAAGCGCAAAGACCAATCCCAAATCACCGCGGATTGGAACACCGAACCACCAATGTCCGATGACCAGAATTTCCAATGTATCGATAAAAGCAAGAATGGCGTAGGGCAAAATTTTGCCCACAACCAATTCCCATGAGCGGATGGGGGTAACGATCAGTTGTTCGATGGTGCCGCGCTCACGTTCGCGCACAATGGCAGAAGCGGTCAGCAATGCTGTGATGAAGTAGAGGATCATACCGATCACGCCGGGGACGTTGAAGTAGGCGGCGATCAAATCAGGGTTGTACCAAACCTGGGTGCGCACATCGAGCGGCGGTGTTAATGCGGTCTGCCTGCCTGTCAGCGCAGATTGTTCAGCAAGGATCTTGGTTGCATACGATTGACCGATGAGCTTTGCAACAGAAAGGGCCGTCCCCCCCACCGTGGCATCGGAACCGTCCAATACGAGCGAAACCTGCGCCTTACCTTCCAGCAAGCGGACGTCATAATCTGGCGGGATGATGAGTGCGGCGCGAATCTGACCGGATTCGATCAAGGTTCGATACTCCTCCTCCGAACCAACGCTGTAATCGATGCTGAAGTAGTTCGCCACACGGAAGGCATCCAACAATGCACGGGATTGCTGGGAATGGCTTTGATCCCAAACTGCCATTGAAATATTTTTTACATCGGTGGTGGCAGCATAGCCCAGCAGGAATAACTGCATGATGGGCATCAGAATGATGAGCACCAGCGTGCGCGGGTCGCGCAGGATCTGGATGAACTCCTTGCGAATAATGGATAGTAGTCTTGACCTCATACGGTCGTCTCCTTGATGATGCCGTGCATATAAATATCCACATAGGCATCCATGGGGTTTTTAGGCATAAGCTTGCTCAACATGGAATTTGAAATCATGATATCGGTCAGCAAATAAGAAAGCACCATTCCAATGAACGAGCGCAGGAGAACGGCTGGATGGGTGATTCTTAAGTTCTTTTTGGTTCGAATAATGCGCTCAAAAACCGGTAATAATTTAGGGGCGATCTCCTTGATAAGAGAAGCTCCATGCACGCCATTGAATTCGACGATTTCGATCATCATTAATTTGATGTAATAAGGTTGGGAAGTTAATTCTGTGATTACCACACGTGCCGCATGACTGAGAAAATCCTCCATCGTCTCCCCTTCCGCCTCCTGAACAAGCGGCAGGATTCTTTTGTAGGGGTGTTTATCGACAATGATGGCTTCAAAAATCTCATCTTTGCTTTTGAAATGATTGTAGATGCCGCCCAAAGCCAGCTCAGCACGTTCCGCGATCTGACGCATGGAGGTGGCGTGATACCCCTGCTCCATGAACAACTCAATGGCAGCGTCTTCGATCTGCTGACGGGTACGCTCTCCCTTGGTAATAATTTCTTCAGGCATAGGTCTCCAAATAAAAATGAACGAACGTTCGTTTTTATTTTAGACCATGTGGGGTTTATTTGTCAAGAGCAAAAAAATCCGATAAGGTAAAATCAAATTTATGCTCTCCCCACTTGAACAAGATATTCGAAAGAATCTGAAACACAACGTAACCGTCGGCCTATGGGATGGAAGCCTGTTTGGCGTGGCGCTCGGTTTCGCCTCGTTCGGTACCATCCTGCCGCTTTTCGTCGCCACCATGACTGACTCCGCCACTCTGATTGGGTTGGTCCCCGCCATTCATGCCGCAGGCTGGTTATTACCCCAACTTTTTACAGCAAGTCATGTTTCACGCCTACGTCGCTTTTTACGCACCGTTCTAATCACCACCATCCACGAGCGGATTCCCTTCATAGGTTTTGGGATCGTTGCATTATTACTGCCGGTCATTGGCGTAAAAGTTGGCCTTGTCCTCACCTTTTCCCTGCTCATTTGGCAGGGCTTGGGCGGCGGTGTTACTGCCAACGCATGGACATCCATGATCTCCAAGATCATCCCCCCCGACTCGCGCGGCACCTTTTTTGGAATGCAAGCCGGGCTGGCCAATCTCTTTATCAGTATTTCTGCCATTGGCGCCGGGTATCTGCTGGACTCCCTCGCCTCCCCCTGGGACTTTGCAGTTTGCTTCTTCCTTGCAAGCATTTTCTTCACCCTGAGTTGGTTTGCCCTGGCCGCCACGCGCGAACCAGAAGACACCGCAAAAATCATTCCGGAAGAAAAGACGCATTTCTGGGATGATGCCAAAAAAATTCTGAGCCGCGACAAGAATTTCAACTGGTTCCTGGGCACGCGCATCCTCTCACAATTTGCCACCATGGGTTTTTCTTTTTATATCATCTATGCCCTGCGTGAATTCAACATGACCGAGGTTGTAGCAGGCTATCTCACCGCCACCTTGACGATCACACAAACTGTTTCCAACATTGGCATGGGCTGGATCGGAGATCGTATCGGGCACCGCGCCATGCTCATTATCGGAGCGTTTGCTGCGTTTCTTAGCGCCCTGCTTGCCTGGAATGCGACCTCCCTCGCATGGTTCTATCCCATCTTCATATTGACCGGCATGGCAAATGTTTCCCTATGGACGATCAGCATGACCATGACCGTGGATTTTGGCACCGAGCCGGAGCGTCCCATTTACATCGGACTATCGCAAACTCTCACCGCACCTGCCACCATCATCGCCCCCATCATCGGCG
>DAOQPR010000110.1:0-8493 GCA_035333265.1 Anaerolineales bacterium | reverse complement strand
ACCAATAGCCCATCCCTGGTTCGTTGTTTTCCGTTTTAATTCAGGTGCTTTATTAAGTAGTCGGTCGAAAATAATTAGAATTCTGTCATTGCGAGCCGCGCTTTTTGCGGCGAAGCAATCCCAAGATTTGAGGGCGAGATTGCTTCGTCGGGGAGAGCACCCTCCTCGCAATGACGATGTTCTTTTTATAATTTAATACGAGCACCTACTTATCATATTTCCACAAGTTTTCAAGATCCGGATGGAAGATAGATAAAAATAAGCCGTCACAAAAAACGTGACAGCTTATCCGCCTCATTCTCAGCCGAAGATTGATTCCGTTTAAGCAGCCTCTGCCTTCTCTGCCGCCAATACCGCGATCACCTGCTCCGACGTCATCACCTGACCATACGATTTCAACGCCGCCAAAAATGCCTTGTGGACGTGTTCCGCAGGAATCAGCGTACCGTTATATTCAAGGTTGCGGGTGGCACAGGCATCTTCAGCAACGATGACCTTGAAACCGAAATCGGCAGCAGCACGGGCAGTAGCATCCACACACATGTGAGTCATCATACCGGTAATGACCACCCTTTCAATTCCCCAGCCTTTTAGCATTTCCAGCAAATTCGTCTCACGGAAGGAATTGGGGTAATGTTTATAGACTATCGGCTCGCCTTCAAAGTGGGCGGTCACATCGTGAATATCAGAACCTTCCGTACCCCGCACAAAAAATGGGGCATCCGGTTTCAGAGCGATATGCTGAATGTGAATATGATGCCCATTGTGCTCACGGAAGCATTGCAACAGGTTATAGGCTTTTTTACCCGCTTCAAGCGGGTTGACCAATTCCATTTTCCCGCCGGGGAAATAATCTTTTTGAATATCGATCACAAGCAAGGCTGTTTTCATGGGTTATTCCTTTCGTTAATTTAATTCAATGGTTGGATGATCGAGTGCGGGCAGGTCTTTCATTAATAATTCTGCCTGACGCTTCAAGTGTAACTTTTCTGTCACTGATGTCACCTTTATAAAATCCGCTTTGGCGGTTTGGGGCTGGTTCAAGCCGAGGCAGGCCTCTCCCCTTCCCAAATACAAGCGAGGTTCTTTGGGGTTGAGGGCCAGGGCGCGAGTGTATAGATCAACAGCGTGGGAAAAGTCCTGGTTGGTGAGGCAGGCATCAGCGTAGCCCTGAAGCGCGAGAACATTCCGGGGATTCTGTTTCAACTGCCGTTCATAATAATCGGCAGCCCAGTCCAGATTTTCTTTGTAAAGGATCTGATTCAATTCCACCATTACCAGTGAATCATCTGGCGAGAGTTGCACGGCTATATCCTGATCATTGTGCGCGGCTTCGAGATTTCCGAGACGATAGTGAGCCAGCGAACGCACAACATAAAACAAAGGCATGCGTGATTGGAGAGCTATGGCTTTATTAAACTCATCGAGTGCGGCCTGGTATTGCTTGCGATCCATCAACACCGAGGCACGGTCAAAATATGGCAGCGACCAATGCGGGTTGAGCGCCTGCGCCTGGGCAAATAACTCAAGCGCCGCTTCGTAATTCTTCTCAAGCATATAAAGTTCGCCACGCAATTGCAGGGCAAAGGTATGACCTTGATGAAGCTTTAATACCCGTTCCACATCGGCCTGGGCGCGTTCTGTGTAGCCCATCATCAAATAGCTGCCACCGCGCGCAAGATAATTGCCAACAGCATCAGGTTGCTTTTCAATCGCCTGGGTATAAAGTTGGGCAGCACGTTCGTAATCTCCAAGCAGGTAATAATACCCCGGGCGTTTGAATAAATAATTTGCCCCCAAATTTATCCAGCGCAACACAGAACGATTCAATGTACCAATGGAGATGGCGATCAGAATGCAAAAGAAAAGCAAAATATAATCACGCGCAAACACCCCGAACAGGATCAATAGAAGTAAAAAGGGAATGCTGACCACCAATGTGATCGTATCCGCATTGGACTTGCCAAAAAGCCATTCCATTCCAGCGTGTAAAATATTACCGCCATCCAGCGGGTAGATCGGTAAAAGGTTGAACAGGATCAACAGCAAATTTAGAATGGCAAGCGAAAATGACAGGTTCTGAAAAGTTTGCAGCCAGATGAAGGTTTCATGGTCATTCTGCATGGAAGGCACAACAAAAATCATCGACATATAAGCGGCAACACAAAGAAATGCCAGTAACATGTTTATCAACGGCCCGGCAGCATAGATGAAAAAATTATGCATGGGCTTTTCAGGTTTATAGGCAAGGTTGGTAAAACCTCCCATCAACCAGACCACCACACTTTTCACATTCACTCCCACCATTTGGGCAGCCACGGCATGACCCATTTCATGTAAAAAGATAAACAATAAGAAACCGCCCACCCATAACAATGCCTCGACCGTGCTGCGAAGATCGTTGGGTCGAAACAATAGGAAAGCGATCGGGATGCAAAACAACAGCGAAAAATGAAAGCGGATGTTCACACCGCGCAAACGTCCCACCGATAAGGACCAACCTAAAATTCTCATCACGTATTCTCCGCCTCCACCCGGACCTCGAGCCTGTTTCTCACCATTGAATGTTTCCTATGCATCCGGTTTATTTCCGTCCAAAATCGGCAGGGTTCTCTCCCCACATATTCGTATCCCATTTGAGGATACGATCCTCGGGCAGTTCATTTTCCGCCAGCCAGTTCTCGGCGCTATGAATGATGGCAAACAACACAGCATTCCTGGGTGAGCGTTGAAGCTTCGTTCGGCATTGGCCCGTATTAACCCAGGCAATGGCATTTTCTGAATCAGAATAGATCGGGATATGAACGTTGTGTTTCTCCTGCCAGGTCAACGCGTGAACAATAGCAAGGAATTCGCCGACATTATTGGTTCCTTCAGCGTAGGGCCCGGCATGAAAGATCTGCTCGCCCGTTTCTGTATTCACACCGCGATATTCCAACTTACCTGGTGAGCCGTTACAGGCTGCGTCCACACATACCGAGGGCAATACAGGTTGAATGCTGGCCGTCCGCCACTTTCCACTGGTGGAAACCTTGCCAATATAATCGTCATAATTAGCAAGATAAGCCGCGTCTGCCTCGGCCTCGCTCTCAAATGCCTTGAATTGCGCGCCAACATAGCCCTTCACCTGCTTTTCGCATTCTGCCCACGAGGTGAAGATGCCTGTTTTGCGTCCCCTCCATACAACGTAATATCTCTGCCGTGTCATGCGTCAATTTTACATCAATCACTGTTCGAATTTTTGTCTTGACAAAAGGCTTCAATCACGTACAATTCGCGCGCATATGACCAGTTCATTTCGAATCTTTTGCTTGTGTCTGTGGCGGGGATCGTAACCACCGTCTAAGACCTGAACCCATCAAACAGGCAGTCAACTCTTAGGACGGCGGCACGCCCCCCGCGCATCAAATTTGAATTTGCGCTGGATGGTTTACCGTCCATATATTGGAAGTTGACTGCTTTTTATTTTGATATCCCCCTTAATAAGAAAAGGAAATCTTAGTCATGTCCTACGCTCACCCCGAATATCTTGTCGATACTGAATGGGTTGCCCAACATAAGGATGACCCGACCGTCCGTATTCTTGAATCAGATGAAGATCCGCTGCTGTATGCCATCGGTCACATCCCCGGCGCCGCCCAAGTGGACTGGTTCTCCACGCTCCAACACCCTTTGCGGCGCGATTTTCTAACAAAGGAACAGTTTGAAGAGGTCGCCTCCAAACTCGGCATCACCAACGATACCACCGTGGTATTTTATGGGGATAAGTCCAACTGGTTTGCCTGCTATGCACTCTGGCTATTTCAATACTATGGTCACCAAAATGTACGAATTATGAACGGCGGCCGCGCCAAATGGGAGCAGGAAAATCGCCCGCTGATAAAGGATGTCCCCTCATTTTCCGCCACCAGTTACAAAGCCAAAGAAGCGGATAAATCGATCCGTGCCTTCCGTGATGATGTGTTCAAACAGATCGATGCAAAGAAACCCCTGGTGGACGTCCGCTCTCCGAAAGAGTACAGCGGCGAACTTCTGCACATGCCCAATTACCCGCAGGAAGGCGCAACCCGCGGCGGCCACATCCCTGGTGCAGCCAGCATTCCCTGGGCGCAGGCTGTCAATGAAGCCGATAGCACCTTCAAAACAGCCGAGGAATTAAAAACGCTGTATGAAGGGAAGAACATTAAACCAGATGGAGAGATCATTGCCTATTGCCGAATTGGAGAACGCTCTTCACTGACCTGGTTCGTGCTTAAGTACCTGTTGGGGTATCCCACGGTCAAGAATTATGATGGTTCGTGGACGGAATGGGGGAATCTGGTGGATGCGCCGATTGAAAAATAAATCACAGATACACACAGATGAACGAGGATTCATTATCCAGGCATCTGTGTGTATCCGCGTTCATTTGTGGTGAATATGACCCTACCGAAAAACCTTCAAGAGATCGTAGATGACTTCGCAAGTATGAGCCGCGAGGAAAAGCTTGAAACGCTGATCGCCTACGCAGAATCCATGCCAGATCTGCCAGAGCGGTTTCAGGAAGAACGCGCCAAAATGGAAGCCGTGCCCGAATGCATGACTCCGGTCTTCCTAATCGGCGAAAAAGACTCAAATGGCGCTATCGTTTTTTACCTCGACATTCCCAAACAATCCCCCACTGTGCGCGGACTGGCTTCCATTCTCACCAACGGATTGAACGGGTGCAGCCTGGAACAGATCCTTTCTGTGCCTGCCGATTTTTACCTGCCCATGAATTTGCAGGAGGCGGTATCCCAACAACGCCTGAATGGGTTTATGGGCGTGCTGGCGCACATGAAGCAGGTGGCAGTAAAAATTTCAAGTGAATAAATTCCAGCCCACAAAAAACAGTCCCGCTTTGGGACTGTTTTTTGTGGGTATCGCAAAGTTCTACTTCGGGTCGTTCGGAAAGTAGAACTTTCGGATTCCTAATCTTCGATCCACCCCTGCTCTTCGACCGCCATGAAAATATCGGTGGCAGAGATGAGGCCAATCAACGAGCCATGTTCATCAGCAATCGGCAGGTGATGGATTTTTCGCTGTTGCATGACCCGCGAACATTCTGCAAGAGTCCACTCGGCATGGCCGGTAATGATGGGGCCAGACATGATCTCCCGCACGGTCACTTCGGCAGGATTGCGCCCTTCGGCGACGATCTTGTCGCGAATATCAGTGGTGGTCACAATACCATACGAAGGATTCTTCTCACTGATATCCACCACCACGCTATGAATATTTCGGCGGCGCATGAGTGTCATGGCATGCGATACACTCGAATCCGGGTCAACGACAACAACAGGGCTGGACATCCAATCACGAACGAGGTTATTCATAAATCTCTCTCCTTGGAATTAGAATTTTACATCATCCATGGAACAAACGGGTTACTCACAGCGAGAATAAATGCCTGAGAAGTGGAACCAGACACGGCTTAAGGAATGAGGCGCGACCAGGTCACGGCCCCATCTGTGGTTCGGTAGAGAGCCTGTTCATCGGTGATGGCCCAGCCATTTTGTGAATTAATAAAACTTATTCCAATAATGGATTCGCCGAACTTGATATTCGGTGTCACCGAAACGAACGAAAGTCCCGCATCCGTCGTGATGTGGAACTGGTCGGCGGAATAAAGGATCATTTCCTTCGCGGATGGCATATCCAAAATACCGCTGTCTCCAAAGGTGGTTGGCAAAAGCGACCATGTATTCCCGCCATCTTCTGTTGCATAAAGAATTATCTGAGTTGTATTTGAGGCAACTCGCAATTTGATGACACCCTGTTCTGCAGAAACAAAATGGATGTCTTCGACGGCCAACTCACTTTCAGGAGGTAATGTCGGTAAGGGGAGTTCCACTTGCACCCAGGTCTTGCCGCCATCGTCTGTGCGAAAAAGATAGATCGTGCCAGTTGCATACACAACGCCGCCCACCCATGCGGTTTGGTCATTGAGCGGAAGCATAACGCCTTTGATGCCCCCCAATGGAAGAGTATCGCCCGCACCTTCGAGGTTGGGGTCGTTGGTATAGGCTCGCTGCCAGGTCTCGCCGCCATCCTGAGTATGGAAGACCGATATGGCCATTGAACCGGCTCCCACGCCAAGATCCGCCAGAATCCAGCCGTCCATCTCATTCACAAAATGAAGAATGCCGCCGCTAAATGGTGTTGAGAATGATTGCCATGAAACACCACCATCAGCCGTTCGATAAAGGGTTCCGCCGTTGGGATAGTTGTTCATATCTGGAAATTGTACCCAGGCAGTGACCGCGTTGAAAAAATACGGAGAGATAAGATATCCAGACCCGGCTATATCATTGGGTGTAATGTCATACCAGGTGACGCCGCCATCATCCGTGCGGACAATGTTTTCGCTGGTTACACCCCAGCCATTGGTCTCATCCATCATCTCGATCTTGATCAATGCCGGCGTTTCGATCAACGGGGCAGCAATGGCCGCTGGCAAAGGAGATTCCTCTGCTGTCGCAGATTGCAGTGTGGCAATGGATTCTTCTGTGATGGCAATCGTCGGTTCAGCAGTAGCGACTGCTTCTGCCGTTGCTACAGTGGGAGCACAAGCAGTGAAGATCAGCGAAAGAAGGAAGACGAAAGAAACAAATCGTTTCATGGTTCTCCAAATTTTGGCAGGTTATTCTAAACTTCCTAACCCAAATACTCGATTACCGTCGCTTCGCCCTGACCAACACCCACACAAAGCGTCGCCACACCATATTTGACATTTCCGCGATTCTTCATTTCATGGACGAGTGTTGTCATCAGGCGCGCACCCGAACAACCGAGTGGATGTCCGATGGCGATCGCGCCGCCATTGACGTTGACGAGTTCGGGGTCAATGCTCAAGTCTTCGATGACAGCCAAAGACTGTATCGCAAAGGCTTCATTCAATTCCATCAGACCGACATCTTGTATTTTCAAACCGGCACGTTCGAGCGCCTTCTTCGTAGCCGGGACGGGACCAATGCCCATAATTCGCGGCGGAACGCCCGCCGATGCGGACGTCACGATGCGGGCAAGCGGTTTGAGGTTAAGCGTTTTGGCACGTTCTTCACTCATCATCAACAATGCCGATGCCCCATCATTTAATCCAGATGAATTTCCCGCTGTCACAGTTCCCCCGTCACGAAAAGCGGCTTTGAGTTTGGCAAGGCTTTCCACCGTCGTATCGCGGCGCGGACGTTCATCCGTATCAACCACTTTCGGGTCACCTTTTTTCTGGGAAATGGAAACAGGCACGATTTCCTGTTTGAAGCGTCCCGAGTCGATTGCAGCAATTGCTTTAGAGTGACTACGTGCAGAAAATTCATCCTGCTTTTCGCGGGTGATGTGTGGGCGTTCCGCAGCGATGTTCTCTGCGGTCTCACCCATCGAGTCAGTGCCGTGCATGGCTTTCATTTTTGGATTGGGATAACGCCAACCTAAAGCTGTATCATACGCGGTGAGATTGCCGAAGGAAAACCCCGCCTCAGCTTTTGGAAGAGAATAGGGTGCGCGACTCATGGATTCGACTCCACCGGCAATGTAAACATCCCCTTCCCCTGCTTTGATGGCGCGCGCCGCCATGTTGATGGCATTCAAGCCGGAGGCACATAAACGGTTGACCGTCACGCCACCCACTTCCACGGGCAGACCAGCCAGTAACGCCGCCATGCGCGCCACGTTGCGATTGTCTTCACCGGCCTGGTTGGCACAACCCATAAAGACTTCTTCGATCAGTGCGGGGGCAATTTGATTTCTTTCAAGGATTGATTTGATTACATGCGCCGCCATGTCATCGGGGCGCACAGATGAAAGTACACCGCCCAACGCGCCAACGGGTGTACGGATGGCATCAACAATTACAACTTCGGTCATGAAAACCTCCAGAGATTGATACGATGATTCTACCACCCATAAAAAGACAGTAATGGCGGGTTGCCATCACTGCTGATTCATTTCTGGCTTTCTTCAAAAAATATGGAAACCGGCACTCGTATTCCGATCATCCATAAATACACAAGAAAACTTAAAAGTAGTAAATGAAGCAATATCCCAATCCAATAAATAAATGGACGCATATCCCGCCGGATCGAGCCGAACCAACGTAATGGAATCTCACCTGCACGTATCTCCCATGTAATAAAAGCGCCCAAAAATAGGATAATAAGAATCATCGTATCAAAATTAAGTAACCATGCTGGCAAGTTTTCCATTAAATCACCTCTAGTTTTTACGGCATTATACCCACCGAAACTCGAAAAAATAGTCTACACCTCTCACCCACAAGTCCTTATTTTTTATGAACACAAAGCCATGACCTTTTACGCTTTTCCACATGACGCCTGACACTACACGCTCGTTTCCGAAAACGACATAATAAGGATGGTGGAGAAATCCACCCAAGTTTGTCATACTTACAAACCTAAAGGAGATCCAATGGCAGCAAAAGGCTGGATCGAAGTTAGCGATACGTATTGCAAAGGT
>DAOQPR010000109.1:0-8599 GCA_035333265.1 Anaerolineales bacterium | reverse complement strand
TTTTTGTTGTTCTTGTAGATGGAAAGATTGTTGGTGTCGGTATCATACACATTGAGCCCGGCATCGACAGTGCCGATCCAAAGCTGGCCTTGAGAGTCGAGCATTAAGGCTGTGATGAAGTTACTGCTTAGGCGAGCCGGACTTTTTGAGTCATCCCGATAATGAGTAAAGACCAATGACCTGAAATTGAGATAATCCAACCCGTTATTTGTGCCGATCCATAAACCGCTGCGATCCAACTCCAGGGATGTAACATAATTGCTTGCCAGACTTTGGTCGTTATCTTTGTCATGCAGAAAATAAATAAATTTTCCAGTGGCAGGGTCGTACCGATTCAGCCCGCCCTGGCGTGTGCCAATCCACAGAAAACCATCCTTGTCTTCCACCATGGCTGTGATCGTCCGGTCGCTCAGACTGAACGGATTGTTGGAATCGGGCTTGTAAATTTTAAAATTGTAACCGTCGTAACGGTTCAACCCATCATCGGTGCCGATCCATAAAAACCCTTTTTGGTCTTGTATGATGGTGTTGACCACACTCTGCGAAAGACCATCTTCCAAACTGATGTGATCGAAGCGAATATTGTTTCCGTAGGGGATGAAAGCAGCGGGTTCAGAAGCAGGTTCCGGGGCGGAAGGCGAGGCGGTAGGCGAAGCTTCCGGTGTTGCAATTGGGGTGGAAGTTCCGCAGGATGTGAAAACAAAGGAGAGGAGGAGAATCCAAAGAACTTGTTTCTTGCTCATGATGGTAATAATTATAAGCAATTTATGGATGGAATCTAAAATCGCCTCCTTCTCCGGAGGGGTCTGATTCGCCCTTCTGGGGAATGGTTTTTGGCTGAAAGAGAATCGTGCCGACCTGCTGACGATGCTATTTGGGAACCATTCAATGGGGGGATTAAATACGATTGCCTGGATGCATGACACATGGGGGCATCCTCCGTAAGATAAGACCACATGCGGAAAATATTTCCTCCAAGAAGATGAGACCGCATTTCGTAAGAGGCGGAGCGCCGGTTGGTGGACTGGCATTCCGCCTTCTGTTTGAGCCAAGGAGGTGCCCTGCTGATATTGAATCGTATGTTGCACATTCCAAATTGAAAATCCATTTAGGAGAAAAAGAGAATGAAACTGAAAAATGTATTTGCTCTTATGAGCATATTGGTCATTCTGAGCATGGCGTTGGCAGCTTGTGCGCCTGCAAGTACGGAAGAGCCAGCGATGACAGAAGAAGCCGCTGTGGCAACGGAAGAACCCGCCATGACGGAGGAAGCTCCAGCCGCAACTGAGGAGCCTGTCTCCACCGAACGTCATGGTGGTTGGCTGGATGAGATCGACTTCTCGGTGGTCTCATCTGACTCTGCGGTTTCGCAATTACAGGCAGGTGCGATTGATTTCTATTCCTTCAATCTTTCTTCGAATACCCTGCAAGAGATCAAGGATGCGGGCCTGAATTACACCCAGTCGTATGGTGGGAATTATGGTATTAGTTTGAATCCTGCTGTGTTCGATGAGACGACGGTTCTTAATCCCTTCTCGAATCACAAGATTCGTGAAGCGATGAACTGGTTGATCGACCGCAACTATGTCAATCAGGAAATCTATGGCGGCGGTTCTCTCCCCAAACTTCTGCCCATCACCACCCAGTTGGTGGAATACACCAATTTGATCGATACAGCCCGCGCGCTTGAGACGAAGTATGCCTATAACCTTGAAAGGGCTCGGGAAGCGATCAAGACTGAGATGGAAGGCATGGGCGCAACCCTTGGCGCAGATGGTAAGTGGCAATATAACGATGCGCCAGTGACCTTGATCTTCCTTATCCGCTCCGATGGTGATGGGACCCGTCAGCCAATGGGTGACTACGTCTCCAATCAATTGGAAGAAGTGGGTTTCACGGTTGACCGTCAATACAAGACCTCCTCTGAAGCCTTTCCGATCTGGCTTGGTTCTGTGGCTGCGGAAGGACAATGGAATCTGTATACTGCCGGTTATCTGCCTTCGGGTCTTACCCGTGATGAAAAAGCAAATATCCAGCAATATTATTTGCCCTCCAGTATTCAGGCGAGCGATCCCTTTATTTCCAATATTGCAGATCCTGAACTTCAGCAGATTGGCGATGATCTTGCCAATGGGAACTTTACCAGCAAGGATGAACGCGATCAGATGATGCGCCGGGCCTTGGAATTGGCCCTGCAAGATTCCCTCTTTGTATGGGTCGTGGATCAGCTTGTGTATGCCCCTTACAACGACAATGTCTCTGTGACTTATGATCTGGCCGCCGGTTATGAAGCTGCCTTTATGGGTAATTACAACCTCCGCTTCAAAGATGAAGAAGGCGGCACCATGAAGGTCGGAACGAACGATCTCTTTACCCAGCCGTGGAATACCATTGCAGGTTCCAATTGGGTTTGGGACTCCAATATCATGCGTGCCACCAGCATAGGAGCGACCAGCGCTGGCCCCGTAACCTCTGGTTTGATGGGCGATCCATACACGGGTCTTGCCTGGCCTCAGCGTTTTGAAAGTGCTACGCTTGAATATCAGACCGGCTTGCCGATTACGGATAATCACCTGGGCTGGCTGACAGTGAGTGCTGTGGATGAAATTCCGGTCCCGGCAGATGCCTGGGTGGATTGGGATGCGGCCAATCAGGCCTTTATCACCACCGGTGATAAATACCCTGATGGCACAACAGCCAAGATCAAGAGCACTGTGGTTTATCCGGCTGACCTTTTTGAAACGGTTAAATGGCATGATGGCAGCCCCATCTCTGTAGCTGACTTTGTCATGGCATTCATTGTTCCAATTGACCGCGCCAAACCTGAGAGTGCTGTCTATGATGAGTCTGCTGCACCTTCGGTTGAAGCTGCTTTACCTTTTCTAAAAGGTTTCAAGATCGCTTCAACAGATCCGCTTACCATTGAATACTACACAGATGTTTACAGCGCCGATGCTGAATTGAATGTTGCCCCGAACTGGCCTGGTTCTCCGACCGGCCTGTCTGGTGAGAATAGTTGGCAGATATTTGCGGTCTCCAATCTGGCAGAAGCCGCTGGCGAACTGGCTTATTCCTCCGACAAGGCGGATGCCAACCAGATCGAGCAAATGAGCTGGGTTGGCGGCCCGAGCCTGGATATCCTCAAGAAATACCTGGATCAGGCGCAGGCTGAGAACTATATGCCCTATAAGGCAGTGATGGAGCAGTTCCTTACTCCGGAAGAAGTCGCATTGCGCTACGAAAATATGTCGAAGTGGTTTGGCGAGCATGGTCACTTCTGGGTTGGAACGGGACCGTATTATCTCGACCAGGTCTTTACAACCGAGAAATCACTGGTTCTCAAGAACAATACCGAGTTCCCAGACCTTGCCAATCGTTGGTCATCGTTTAGTGACCCGAAACGTGCCACAGTCGTTTTAGACGGCCCCGGACAGGTGGCATCAGGTACTGAAGCTGTCTTTGATGTGATCGTCAACTACAAGGACGAGCCATATGCCAACGCTGACATCAAACAGGTGAAATTCATCCTGTATGATGCCACCGGCGAAGTTATTACTGTCGGCGATGCAGAGGCTGTAGGGGATGGGCAGTATCAGGTCACGTTGGATGCGGAAGTGACTTCTCAATTGAAGTCTGGTGCAGCAAAGTTGGAAGTGGCAGTTGTGCCGATTCCGGTGGCGATTCCCGCCTTCACCTCGTTTGACTTCGTCGTTCAATAGTTTGTTTGTGTTCGTCACGTTAGAAATCAGGGCGAGGTTCTGCCTCGCCCTGAAAAATATTCCCTTGTGAGGTACCCATGTCTGCTACTACCCGTGTCTCTTCCGATGACCTGGTGATCAGAAAAAAGTTTTTGAATAGTTCCTTTATGCGGATGACGCGTTATGTGGTATTCCGTCTGTTGACTTTATTCATAACGGTGGTAATCGGCGTGTATCTCACGATCTTGATCGCCAATATGGGCGGCTTTGTAGACAAGATTATTCGAGGACAAATCCGTGATTCGATCACCCAGTCTATTGCCGCCAGTCCTACTTCGCAAACACTGAGCTCTGAAGACAGGAAGAAGTTGATCGAGGAGCGCATTGCATTGGAGGAGAAACGCCGCGGGTTGGATACTCCGATTGCCGTTCGTAACGCACGTTATCTTGTCAATGCGCTTCAGTTGGATCTTGGCCGGGCGATTAACATGACCAGTGACAGCGGTTCGAAACAAGTGCGCCTCATTTTGCTGGAACGGCTGCCAGCCACCATGCTGCTGATGGGGACCTCGCAGTTGTTCCTCTTCTTTTCCAGTCTGTTCATTGCCCTTAACCTCTCGCGGCATTATGGCAGTTTTTGGGATAAGTTGGTCATTACGCTTTCCCCGTCTTCCGCCATACCGCCCTGGTTCTATGGCATCTTTTTGATTCTTATCTTTGCCGCTGGTTTCAAGATACTTCCTTTTGGCGGCATGGTGGATTCTCCGCCACCGACCAATACGATCAATTATGCGCTCAGCGTTTTGAAACACCTTGCTTTGCCTGGGCTTTCACTGATCATCAGTTCCTTCTTTTCGAGTATTTATAACTACCGCACCTTTTTCCTGATCTATTCCAGCGAAGATTATGTCGATATGGCGCGTGCAAAGGGACTGCATCCAAAAGACATAGAGCGGCGCTATATTCTGCGCCCCACCCTGCCAAATATCATAACTAATTTCTCGCTGCTCATCATTGGCTTGTGGACAGGCGCCTTGTTCACGGAGACGGTTTTCCTATGGCCGGGGTTGGGCAGGACGCTCTTTCAAGCGATCGGTTTCTACGATACCCCTATTATTGTCGGCTCGACTGTGATCTATGCCTACTTGTTGGCAATGACAGTATTTATCCTTAACTTCGTTTATGCGTTGGTTGACCCGCGCGTAAAAATTGGGGAGTAGGTTATGAACAATCTAAAATTATCCTTCATGAGGCTTTTGCAATATCCATCTGCGTTGGTCGGTCTTGTAGCCATCTTCATCTTGATCATTGTATCGATCTATACAATGATTACGATCCCCTACTCTGAAGCCATCCGCCTATGGCGTGGAGGTGAGGAAGTCTGGTATCGAAACCCAAAATTTGCCGCCCCGGCATGGATCAACCTGTTTTCAAGTAAAAAATATTCCGAGTCTTTTGCAGTCAACACTGCGGATGGTGAAATAAGCAAAACTGCCATACCCGGCAACAATGACTCGACCACCTATGAGATGGCTTATGAGTTTGATTTCAATTACGATGTGTATCCCCAGGATATGATCCTGTATTTGACTTCTACATTCAAGGAAAAACAACCTTTCGTTTCAATTGAACTGCATACACCTGATGAGCGCACCATTCGTATCGCAAACTTCACCTTTGGAGATAAATTCACCTACCGCTTCTCACAGGACGAAAAGTTGCGTACCAAGCTGCGGACCGACGATATCATCTCAACCTTGTTCTCGGACCCGGAGACCGGATCCATCGTAAAAGGCACGTACAAGCTTATTATCATTGGGACCACCTTTGAGCCGGACTCTGCACTGGACGTGGAATTAGTTTCTCATGGACAGGTGTTTGGCCTGGCAGGAACCGATCATGCCCGCCGCGACCTGATGCTCCCATTATTGTGGGGAGCTCCGGTGGCGCTGGCTTTCGGCCTGCTGGCAGCCATTGGTACGACCGTGTTGACCATGGTCATTGCCGCTGTTGGTACATGGTATGGCGGTTTTTTGGATGAGCTGATTCAACGCATTACAGAGGTTAATCTCGTTTTACCATTCTTTGCTTTGCTCATCATGATCGGGACGTTTTATTCCCGCAGTATTTGGGTGATTCTTTCTACAACCATTGTTTTGTATATTTTTACAGGTGCGATCCTGGCATATCGCTCCATCTTCCTGCAGGTGAAAGAGTCCATGTACATTGAAGCGGCCAAGGCCTATGGAGCCAGCGATGGGCGAATTATCTTTTTCTATCTTATTCCACGCATGATTCCGTTGTTGATTCCCAGCCTGGTGCAGGCGGTTCCGGCTTTTGTTTTTCTTGAGGCTTCCCTGGCCGTTATTGGGCTTGGTGACCCTGTTCTCCCAACCTGGGGCAAGATCATTCAGGATGCTCAAGCCAATGGAGCCTTGTATAAGGGGTATTACTACTGGGTACTGGAACCGGCTACTCTATTGATGATGACCGGCCTTGCATTTGCTGTGCTTGGTTTTGCTCTTGACCGAATCTTCAACCCAAGACTTCGTGAAATATGAGTGCCCTTCCACAGAACCTGCTTCATATTGAAAACCTGGCTCTGCATTTTAAGACTGACCGGGGCGTGGTGCAGGCTGTAGATGGTGTGGATTTTGACCTGGGCACCAATCGGGCTGTTGTTATTCTTGGCGAGTCTGGTTGTGGAAAAACGTCACTCTCCCGTGCCTTGCTGCGTTTACTGCCCAAGAACGTTCAAAAATATTCTGGAAAGGTCATCCTGCAAGGCACAGATGTCATGGGGTTGAGCGATGAGGAATACCGAACCAATGTACGCTGGGTGAGCATGTCTCTTGTGCCACAAGCTGCCATGAACTCGCTTAACCCTGTGCTTACCGTGGGAGAACAGGTGGCGGAACCGGCTACTCTCCATCTTGGATTATCGAGAGAGGATGCCCTTGGAATGGTTGCCAGGATGTTCAAGCACGTAGGCGTGCCGCTCGATTTTATGGAACGCTACCCCTTTGAATTGAGCGGCGGAATGCGTCAGCGTGTGGCGCTGGCAATGGCGTTGGTCACATCGCCCAGCCTCATTATTCTGGACGAACCCACCTCCGCCTTGGACCTGTTGACTCAAGCCAACATTATGAACGTCCTAAAACGCCTTAAACATGAACTGGGAACATCGTTTATTTTGATCACACATGACATTGCCACCTCCAGTGAACTGGCTGATGAAGTTGCCATTATGTATGCGGGTCAGATCGTGGAAACCGGCTGCGCCAGGGATTTCTTCCCGGCGCCCTTGCATCCATACTCACAAATGCTGATGGCCAGTGTTCCCCGTTTGCGTAGTGATATCGACCCCATGTTCATTGTTGGACAGCCGCCCAGCCTGATGAACCCGCCAAAAGGATGCCGTTTTGCATCGCGCTGTCCGTTTCGTTATGAAAAATGCGGCGAGGACCCCCCTGTCATCCATAAGGGGAATCGCAGCATTAAATGCTGGCTTCATGCCTGAGGAGTTTATATGAACAAATACATTGGAATTACCTGGCTGGTTGTTACACTCATCTCATGGGTGAATTTTGCCGTCGCCTCGTGGTTTTGGGTGGATGATATGGAACCGGGGCTGCTTGTGTTGGTCGTTCTTTGGTTTGTGATCAGCCTGATTTTGTTCCTGACCGGCTGGCAGCTTCGTGACCGAATGACCAAGTGAGCCTTCTATGACATCCTTTGCCATGTATGACGTTTTATATTCATTCAAAGATATTCACAAGGTTGTGCTTGAGTTTGCAAATGAATTGACTGAAGATCAGTTACGCTGGAGACCAAGAGGATATAGCACCTCCATCGGTTTCCATCTCTGGCACCTTGCACGCGAGTCAGATTTTCTGATCGCCATCATTCTCACCCGTACGCCGCAGCTGGGAGCCGATTTTGGGGAACCGACTGAAATTTGGGAAAAAGAAAAGCTGGCGGAAAAGTGGAATTTTCCAAAAGATATTGGGTCCACTGTTGGCACTGGTTTAAGTGATGAAATTGCCTCAACCCTGCCCATACCGCCCAAAAAGGAAGTGGTCGATTATCTAAGGCGTTCTTATCAGGCTGTGGAAAATTTTGTCGCTCTGTTGGATGAACGCTATCCGAATTTCGAGAATGTGGATGAAGAACTGAAACGTAAACTGACGAATATCCGTCTTAACCTGCTCGTCTTCCTTTCACATGACTGTCGTCATTTGGGTATGATGGAATGTTTGAAAGGTCTGCAAACTGGTTTTGGGTCCGCCACTGAAAAGCGGAAATGATTCATCATGAATCTTCCTACTCAATATTTGGCGCATGACGGTCTTGTGGCTTTGAATGCTTCGGATGACGAGAACGATCTCAGGCCAACTGATTCCCTGCTCTCGGTTCGCAATTTGCATGTCTGGTATGCATTGCGCCGATTCGGGTTTGGGCGAGTTGGGTATGTCCGGGCGGTGGATGGCGTCAGCTTTGAGTTGGGCTATGGGGAAACCGTGGCAATTGTCGGCGAGAGTGGATGCGGAAAGTCCAGCTTGATGAAAACCATCCTGGGTCTGCATCCTCCTACAAAAGGCGAACTGATCTTTGAGGGTGAAAAGTTATCCATCTTTACCGATGCTGCTTTGCAAGAATATCGTTTTGGCATTGGGTATGTTCAACAGGATCCCTATGGCGCCCTGCCGCCTTTCATGAATGTGGAAAAGATCCTGGAGGAGCCGCTAGTTGTCAGTAGAGTGAAAGATAGGGATGAACGCTTACGTCGAATACGCAGTGTGATGACCGAGGTGAAGTTACATCCGGTGGGTGATTTCCTTCATAAATATCCGCATATGTTAAGCGGTGGGCAGCAACAGCGCGTTGTCATTGCACGTTCG
>DAOQPR010000108.1:0-8659 GCA_035333265.1 Anaerolineales bacterium | reverse complement strand
GGCGTCTTTTTGGCGACTGACCTTAGTCATAATCCGCTTGAAATGGATGAAGATGAATTCTTATCAGTGGAAAAAATGCCAATTCGGGAGGTCATTGCCATGGCCGAACGCGGCGAAATGCCAGATGCCAAATCTCTTGCGGCGCTGTTAATGGCTCGGCCTTATTTGGTGAAATAAATGAAGCCGATGATGATTCTCATTGCCGGTCCCTACCGTTCCGGCACAAATGACGACCCGGAAAAGATCCAGGCAAATGTTCATTTCATGGAATCATTTGCAGTACCCATCTTCCGCAAGGGGCATATTCCCGTCCTTGGCGAGTGGTATGCGCTGCCATTACTTGCTTTGGCAGGCTCTAAAGAGACCGGTGATGAAATTTTCAACGAGATCTTCCACCCAATCGCAGTGCGTCTGCTCGATAAATGTGATGCTGTATTACGGGTTGGCGGGCCTTCCTCCGGCGCAGATTTGATGGTCAGCACAGCCGAGTCAAAAGGCGCAAGAATCTTTTTTTCATTGGATGAGATCCCCGACCATACATAAGCGGGAAAACCTAACTACTCAAAAACCTTCAAAACACCTCAAAAACAACGAGGTGTTTTTATTTCCACCAATCCTATCCAAAATATGACATCAGGCAGGGGGATTTAAGTCATATATAACTAACGTAATTCATCCCGCAGGAATACACTTGATTATTGAGGAAATAACAAGGCCAAGTGCCTTTTTACAGGAGCCAAAGTATGAACAAGAATGTCATTATGATCGACGGAAACGAAGCAACCGCAAGTGTTGCACACCGTCTCAACGAGGTAATTGCCATTTACCCCATCACCCCATCCTCCGGCATGGGCGAATTCTCAGACGAATGGTCTGCCAAGGGCAGAAAAAACATCTGGGGCACCACTCCCCTCGTCGTCGAAATGCAGTCCGAAGGCGGCGCCGCCGGGGCAGTGCATGGCGCTCTGCAAGCCGGTGCGCTAACCACCACCTTTACCGCCTCGCAAGGCCTTCTCCTGATGATCCCGAATATGTACAAGATCGCAGGCGAACTGACCAGCACCGTATTCCATGTCGCCGCACGCGCCATCGCCGCGCATGCCCTTTCCATTTATGGCGACCACCAGGATGTGATGGCCGTCCGCCAGACCGGCTGGGCCATGCTCTCTTCCGGTTCAGTGCAGGAAGCGCAGGACTTTGCTGCCATCTCCCAGGCTGCCACCCTCAAGGCACGAGTGCCCTTCCTTCATTTCTTTGATGGCTTCAGAACCTCGCATGAAGTCAACAAGATCGTCCAAATATCAGATGAAGAACTACGCCTCATGCTCGACGATGACCTGATTCGAGCCCATCGAGCACGTGGACTCAGCCCTGAGCATCCCGTCTTACGCGGAACCGCGCAAAACCCTGATGTCTACTTCCAAATGCGCGAGGCTGCCAACCCCTATTACACTGCCACCCCCGCCATCGTGCAGGAGATGATGGATAAATTTGCCAAGATCACCGGACGTCACTACAACCTCTTCGATTATAGTGGCCACCCCGAAGCCGAACGTGTCGTCATCGTCATGGGTTCTGGTGGTGAAGTGGTCGATGAAACGATTGCATACCTGAGCAAACTCGGCGAAAAGGTTGGTTGCTTGCGGGTGCGGTTATATCGCCCATTTTCAATGGAACACTTCATCAAGGCATTGCCTGTCAGTGTAAAATCCATTGCCGTACTCGACCGAACCAAAGAACCCGGCGCCGCTGGAGAACCGCTTTACATGGATATCGTCAGCGCACTGGTGGAAGGTCAACGGGCAAGTATTAAAGTTATTGGCGGGCGATATGGTCTTTCCTCGAAGGAATTCACACCTTCGATGGCAAAGGCTGTCTTCGATGAATTGAAGAAATCTGACCCCAAGAATCACTTCACCGTCGGTATTAACGACGATGTCACCCACACCAGCCTCGAAGTTGATTCGAGCTTCTCAATTGAATCCGAAGGCATGGTAAGTTGTGTATTCTTCGGCCTCGGCTCTGACGGAACCGTGGGCGCGAACAAAAACTCCATCAAAATCATCGGCGAAGAAACCGACAATTTTGCGCAGGGCTACTTCTATTACGACTCGAAGAAATCCGGCACGGTCACCATGTCGCATTTGCGCTTTGGGCCCGGGCAGATTCGCGCTCCCTATCTCATCGAAGCCAGCCAGGCAAATTTCGTAGCCTGCCATCAATACTCCTTCCTTGAACGTGTGGATATGCTCAAGTATGCAAAAGAAGGCGGAATTTTCCTGCTTAATAGCCTATATGGCCCTGAAGCAATTTGGGACGAGCTTCCACAAGAGGTTCAAAAAGACATCATCGCCAAAAAGCTCAAGTTTTACGTCATCAACGGTTATGATGTGGCCGAAAAGACCGGCATGGGCGGGCGCATGAATACCATCATGCAGACAGCCTTCTTCGCCATCAGCGGCATCCTGCCACGCGAAGCGGCCATTGCCGAGATCAAACATGCCATTGAAAAGACCTATGGCAAACGCGGTGAAGCCGTGGTGAAGAAGAATTTCGAAGCAGTAGATGCAACCGTGGCCAACATTTTCGAGGTCAAGGTTCCGGCGGAGATCAACTCAAAGACGACACGCAGGCTTCCGGTCCCGAATGAGGCGCCTGAATTTGTGCGGGATGTACTCGGGCGAATCATCGACTCAGATGGCGATAATATTCCCGTCTCTGCCTTCCCAGTAGACGGCACTTTCCCGACTGGCACCACGCAATGGGAGAAGCGTAACATTGCTCTCGAAATCCCGGTTTGGGAAAAGGATATTTGTATCCAATGCGGCAAGTGCGTAATGGTTTGCCCTCATGCGGTCATTCGTCATAAAGTGTACGATGAGAAGCTGCTGGCAGATGCCCCTGAGACATTCAAACATACGCCATCTAAATTCAAGGAATTTTCGACAGGTTTTGCTTACACTGTACAGGTTGCGCCTGAAGATTGCACAGGTTGTTCGCTGTGTGTGGAAGTCTGTCCGGTGAAGGATAAACGCGCCGTTGGACGTAAAGCTATCAACATGGAAGCCCAGCCGCCGCTGCGCGAAGCCGAAGTGAAAAATTGGGATTTCTTCATGAACATTCCCGATCTGGATCGCAAGCTTGTCAATCCTTCCACCATCAAGAATTCGCAGTTACTACGTCCATTGTTCGAGTTCAGCGGCGCATGTGCAGGTTGTGGGGAAACCCCATATGTCAAACTGGTTTCGCAGTTATTCGGCGACCGCGCCGTTATTGCGAATGCAACAGGTTGTTCCTCCATTTATGGCGGCAATCTGCCCACCACTCCGTGGACACAGGACGCAAACGGACGCGGCCCGGCATGGTCGAACTCATTGTTCGAGGATAATGCAGAATTCGGGTTGGGGATGCGCCTGACCATTGATAAACAAAGTGAGTATGCCCGTGAATTATTGAAATCCTTCGTTCAAAGCCTCGGCACAGAATTGGTTGAAGCGATCTTGAACGCAGATCAATCTGATGAGACAGGCATTGAAGCACAGCGCGAACGAGTTGCAAACTTGAAAAAGAAACTGGAAAAATCCAGTGACAGCCGAGCCAAAGATCTCATCAGTATTGCTGATACTCTTGTCAAACGCTCGGTTTGGATCATCGGTGGTGATGGCTGGGCCTATGACATTGGGTACGGCGGCCTCGATCATGTGCTTGCCAGCGGGCGCAACGTCAACATTCTGGTGCTTGATACAGAAGTGTATTCCAACACCGGCGGACAGGCGTCAAAGTCCACTCCGCGTGCTGCGGTGGCGAAGTTCGCCATGAGCGGCAAGGGTATGCCTAAGAAGGATCTTGGCCTGATCGCCATGTCCTATGGATATGTGTATGTCGCCAAGATCGCCATGGGTGCGAATGACCAACAAACCCTGAAAGCTTTGCTTGAAGCCGAATCTTATGACGGGCCGTCACTTGTCATCGCTTATAGCCACTGTATCGCGCACGGATTCGATATGGCAAAGGGGCTCGAACAACAGAAACTCGCGGTACAGTCTGGTCACTGGCCGATGTACCGCTATGATCCACGTCTGGCCATTCAGGGACAAAACCCACTTACCATCGAATCCAAGGAACCCAGCATTCCATTCTCACAATATGCATACAACGAAACCCGTTACAAGATGCTGACCCAAATGAACGAGGAACGTGCCGAAGAGTTGATGAAGGAAGCCCAGCATGATGCAAAATCCCGCTGGACGCTCTATCAGCAAATGGCTTCGATGCATTATGGGAACGGCAACTCTGGCAGCCAGGAAAATTCATAAAGGATAATGACATGACCGATCTATCCACTACTTATCTAGGTTTGAAGCTGAAAAATCCACTGGTCGCATCGGCCTCGCCTATTTCCAAACATGTCGACAAAGTCGTAGCCTTGGAACAATCAGGGATTGCTGCAGTTGTGATGTATTCCCTGTTCGAAGAGCAGATCCTTCACGAATCACTAGAACTCGATCACTACCTGACCCGTGGCTCTGAATCTTTTGCAGAAGCGCTGAGCTACCTTCCTGATGGCGGCATGTACAGTGTCACCCCTGACCGATATCTCAAGCAATTGAGCGATCTGAAAAAGGCGGTGACAATTCCCATTATTGGCAGTTTAAATGGCGTTTCAAAGGGCGGTTGGACAAGTTATGCAAAGCGAATTCAAGATGCTGGAGCCGATGCTCTTGAATTGAACATGTATTATCTTTCCACCGACCCAGAACTTACCGGCGCCGAACTGGAAAATGCCCAAGTGGAATTGGTTGCAGAGGTAAAATCATCCATAAGCATTCCGTTAGCTGTAAAACTCAGCCCCTTTGTCACCTCCCTTCCGAACTTTGGTAAAAGGCTCATTGAGGCTGGCGCACAGGGTCTGGTCCTGTTCAACCGTTTCTACCAGCCCGATTTCAACCTCGAGGAGCTCGAGATCACCCACCGGCTGGATCTAAGTACTTCGACCGAGCTGCGTCTACCATTGCGCTGGATATCCATCCTGTATGGAAAACTCAATGTAGATTTCGCCCTAACGAGCGGCGTACATTCGGCCACAGATGTGCTTAAATCCATGATGGCAGGCGCCAAGGTTGCCATGACCGCCTCTGAACTGCTTTGGGGTGATCCTGAAAAACGGGTCTCGGAAATCCTCAAGCATACCCAACACTGGATGGTCGAACATGAATACGAATCCATCGAACAAATGCAGGGCAGCATGAGCCAAAAGAACGTCAAAGAACCAGCGGCTTTCGAACGCGCAAATTACATGAAAATCCTCAGTTCCTGGCGGGATCTACCTTGATTTCTCAAAAATAACGAACAAAAAAGGCCTCCGATATGGAAGCCTTTTTATTTTTAATCGCAAGGACTATTCTTCAACAGGAGCGGCGGCAGCTTGCTTGCGCTGACGGAATGTAATTCGTCCGCGCGACATATCATAAGGGGACATCTCGAGGGCAACCCGGTCACCCAACAAAATGCGGATGTAGTGTTTACGCATCTTACCTGAAAGGTAAGCCAGAACCTCATGACCATTGTCTAACTTCACGCGGAACTGGGTGCCAGGCAATGCCTCAACCACCACACCGTCCACTCTGATCTTGCCTTCTTCTTTAGTCATACATGCCTCTTCCTATTCATTGTCCTTGAAGGAACGTCGCTTGATGCGTCGAATCGCCTTCTTTTTTTCCATACGGCGGGTTTCGCTCTTGGAAACGAACCAGCGTTTGCGGCGAACCGTGCTCAAAACGCCGCTCTTCACGACCTTTTTGCGAAAGCGTTTGAGAAGGGAATCTTGAGATTCGCCATTACGTAAATTGACACTTGCCACTGGTTGTCACCTCCTTTCCGTTATGGAAATTGCCCAAAGGGCATAAAAAATCGGCTGTCTTACACAGACTCAGCCGAGACCTCATCAAAAACCTGAAACGAACCAAATGATCACACGATCAAAAATTGCGCTTCAATTCTCCTTTGACATCAAGCGGAACTGCTCCAGCCGAACCTGCGGGCAGGATTATACCCGATTCATGTTCAGATGAGAAGATAATTAAACAGAATTTTGAGAAATCAAATAAATCAGCCGAAGCACCTTTAAATTATCATAATTAACAGCGCCACTCAATTTATCAAGAACAGGTTTAAGCATTGCCGTCCCAACCTCATCGAAAGCTGTAAAAACCGCCTGCTTTTGTTCGGGTGAAACAGAAATCAAGGCTTCCAAATCTGCACCGTTTCTCAACTGATTCCCGGCCATGACAAAACGCATCAAGTGGTCGAGGATCGTCTGACTCGTCACCTGAAAGCGTGCCACCAAACTCTGAACCGTTTCGCCGCCATTGTATAACTCCCCAATCAAAACGTACCTTCGCCCGGCATCACTCTTATCCCGGGGAGCCTCCTTTGGCTTCTCAATTAACTCATGTTTCTTTGAAAAATCACGAATGACCTCTAAAAACACATCTCCATACTGCCGCGCCTTCACCTGCCCCACCCCAGAAATCGTCAGCAAACTCTCAAACGACTGTGGGAAATACGCCGCCATTTCTATTAACGTACGATCCGAAAAAATAACATAAGGAGGTACCCCTGCTTCATCTGCCATCTCTTTACGCTTTTGACGCAAGATCGCAAAAAGTCCACGATGATATTCCAACTCTGCCAGCTTTTTCTTCCCATCAGATTTTGTGACACGCCCCGCCTCCTGCATGACACCGAAAATGGGTTCCCGTTTCCGAAGCGCTTCCAACGCCTTGGCTGTAATACCAAGGGTGTGGTACTCCCCTTCCTGTTTCAGGTATCCCATCGAAATTAACTGACGCGCAAGATACATCCATTGCTGTTTGGTCAGGTCCCTGCCTATTCCATAAGTAGACAATTTATCATGCCCCCAGCGTAGAATCTTTTCGTTCTTCGAGCCAAGCAGAATATCCACAATATGGCCTGCGCCAAATTTTTCGTCTGCCCGCTTCACGCATGAAAGGAATTTTTGAGCAGGAATGGTAATATCAGCCAGCGGTGTTGGGGCGGAGTTGCAGTTGTCGCAGTTGGAACAGGTTTCGGCGGAGTAGGATTCGCCAAAATAAGTTAGCAAAGGTCTGCGACGACAATTATGTTCATCCTCAGCATATCGAATTATGGCATTCAGGTGTTCAATGGCTACACGCTTTTCGTTACCTTCTTTCTGATCAATAAAGTAATTTATCTTGGCTGCATCTGAATAACTGTATAACAAGGTACATTGTGCAGGTAAACCATCCCGCCCGGCGCGTCCGATCTCCTGGTAATAACCTTCAATACTTTTGGGAAGATCATGGTGAATGACAAAACGCACATTCGGTTTGTTTATACCCATCCCAAACGCAATGGTGGCAACAATGATTTGCACGTCGTCACGGATGAATGCCTCCTGGTTGCGACGGCGCTCGGCATCTTCCAGTCCAGCATGATATGGGCGGGCGGAATATCCCATTGAAGTGAGATAAGCGGAAAGGTCATCCACTTGTTTACGTGAGAAGCAATAAATGATGCCTGATTGATCCTTATAACGATCTATGATCGACTTGACTTGCAAAGTCGGGTCTATCTTGCGAACAACTTCAATAAAAAGGTTTTCGCGGTTGAAGCTGGCGATGAATTCGTTGGTAGTCGTGAATTTTAGAGTCTGTCGAATGTCCTGGCGAACGCGTGAAGTTGCGGTGGCTGTTAATGCCATGCAAACTGCTTTGGGAAATCTCTTGCGTATCTCTACGATCTGACGATATTCAGGGCGAAAGTCGTGCCCCCACTCCGAGATGCAGTGGGCTTCATCAATGGTCAGAAGATCAACTTTCAGTCCGGAAAGAAGCGAGAGAATTCTTGGGGCAAGAAGTGTTTCCGGTGCCACATAAAGTAATTTAACTTCGCCATGCTTTACATACTCCATATTCTCCTGGTATTCCTGCGGTGAAAGGGAGCTATTAAGGAAAACAGATGGAACACCGAATGCCCGCAGTTGCTCCACTTGGTCTTTCATCAAAGAGATCAAAGGAGAGACAACAACCGTCAAACCGTCAAAAATAAGTGAAGGGATCTGATAGCAAAGCGATTTTCCCCCACCTGTTGGCATAACCGCCAACGTATCGCGTCGGGCAAGTACATTTTCAATCACCTCGTGTTGCAGCGGGCGAAAGGTGTCGTATCCAAATGTATTTTTAAGAATCGTCTCGGGGAGTTGCATGGAATCCGTCCCTTGTTATTTTTTTTCAATTGTAGCATAGAGAAACAAAAAGCCGTATCCATTTCTGAATACGGCAAATAAGTAAAGAAAAGCCCCTTGGCAATGACCTACTCTCCCAGGAGGCTGCCCTCCAAGTACCATCAGCGCTGACGTGCTTAACTGCCGGGTTCGGGATGGGACCGGGTGTACCCACGTCGCTCAAATCACCAAGGGACAATTTCACGAATGAATTGTCCTGAATAACAAATTGATGTATTTTTGGAAAAGTACCAATTTCTCCGTATCACAGAGAAGCCCTCGACCAATTAGTACAGTTTAGCTGAACGCATTACTGCGCTTACACACACTGCCTATATAGCAGGTAGTCTACCTGCGGTCTTACTCCCTTACGGGAATACAGGGATCTAATCT
>DAOQPR010000107.1:6173-8682 GCA_035333265.1 Anaerolineales bacterium | reverse complement strand
CTTCGCTCCAAGAATCGTCCGCGCAAAGATCATTACAACCTGACGCGTTTACTCAAGTCTTTGCCCGATGCGGTGAAGGTTGTTAAGCCTTATGCTGAGAAAGCGCCGCTGGGGAAAAATGTTTTGTTCTTCTCTACGCTTCATTATTGGATCGAGCAATCGGCGTATCTTGGGTTGGTTTTGGCAGGCATGGGGCATGATGTCACATTGTTGACCCTGCCGTATTCCGAATGGCATAAAGAAAAAGATAAGTTCACTCAACGTCAACGCATTCTTCATACGCATGATGCATTGAAAATGTTATCTCCTTTGGTGAAGCATATTTCGATGCTGGATATGCAATCCTCTTCACGTGCTTCACACGGCACGCTTCATGCTCATGCGTCGAATGAATTGCCTGAAAAAATTCAAGCTGATATCAAAGAGATTTCGCTTTGGGATGTGCAATATACCCTGATGCGCGAAGAAGTGGACATGAACGACGCGGGCGACAAAGCCTTGTATGACCTGCGCGTGGAACGCAACACCTTCGCCGCCAAAGCCGCGTTGCAATACATGCAAGCCAATAAGCCCGATGTGGTTTTGATCCCGAACGGCTTGATCCTGGAAATGGGAATTGTCTTCCGTGTGGCGCGTTACCTCGGCATTGACGCGGTGACCTACGAATTCAACGACCAGCGCGAACAAATCTGGCTGGCGCAGAACTCGTCCATCATGCAGCAGGAGACGGATTATCTGGTGGATGCACGTTGCTCTCTGCCCATGACCGATGCCATGTATGAACGTGTGGCTGATTTGGAGAATGCCCGGCGCGGCGCGCGGGTATGGGGCAAGTCCAAACGCTTGTGGCAGTATGTCTCGTCTCAAGGCGCGGATGTGACTCGCAAACAAGTCGGTTTGGATGACCGCCCAGTGGTGATGCTCGCCGCGAATGTACTCGGCGACAGCCTCACGCTTGGGCGTGACATCTTCGCCTCTTCCATGACCGAGTGGATTACCAAGACCGTTCAATATTTTGCCAAACGGACGGATGTGCAGTTCGTCATCCGTGTTCACCCGGGTGAAAAACTCGTGCCGCAAGCCAAGTCGATGGCGACGGTGGTGAAAGAGGCATTGCCCGAATTGCCAGACCATATTCACGTCATCGGCGCGTTGGATAAGGTCAATACCTATGACCTGATCGAAATTGCGAATGTCGGTTTAGCCTACACCACCACGGTCGGGCTTGAAACCGCCATGAACGGACGTCCTGTCATTTCATGCGGGCAAACTCACTATCGTGGGCGCGGCATTACCCTCGACCCGAACACTTGGGATGAATATTACGCCACGCTTGAAAAAGTGCTGGGCGATATTCCTGCCCATCAAATGAACGAAAAGCAAATTGAATTTGCCTGGAATTATGCGTACCGATTTTTCTTCGAGTACCCGCGTCCCTTCCCGTGGCGCTTGATGAATTTCTGGGATGATCTTGCCGAACATCCACTCGACAGTGTGTTGAGCCCCGAAGGCATGGCAAGATTTAAGAAGACCTTTGACTTCCTGGTTTGCGAACCTTTTACATGGGAATAGCATGTCATTGCGAGGGCGCTTTTGTTCTTTGCCCGAAGCAATCCCCTTATCCATTGGAGATTGTTTCGTCGGGAAAAGCACCCTCCTCGCAATGACATAAATAATTGAGAGAGATAATGACCAACGAAACCAAACAAAAAGTCCGCGAATTTTATGATGAGATCGGCTGGACGCAGGAGGATGACGGCAATTATCAGAATGCCCGTTATGAAGACCTACGTCCTGTCTCACGCGAATACATCCACAAGACGCGTCTGCGCGTGATGAATGGACTCATCCCAACTGGTCGCTTCATTCTTGACGCCGGGTCTGGTCCCGTCCAGTATGAAGAATACAAGACCTATTCTGCTGGCTACGAAAAGCGCATCTGTCTGGATATTTCCATCCAAGCCTTACGCGAGGCGCGGACTCGTATTGGAGACCATGGTCTATTCGTCGTTGGTGACTTGGCGAATTTGCCGTTCAAAAAAGAATCCTTCGATGGCGCGGTTTCGATGCACGCGATCCATCACCTCGCTTTGCCTGAACATCCCAAAGCCTATGCCGAGATTCACCGCGTACTAGCACCGGGTCGTACGGCTGCCATTGTCAATGGCTGGAGCGATCCACTTATTAGTCGCCTGGCAGAGCCGTTTATTGGATTGCTGCGTAAGATGACCGGACGCGATGCCAAAAAGAAAAAGGAATGGTTGCGCGAAGATGCTCCTGCTGGAACCTTTGTAGAGAAGATGACGCCTGCCTGGCTCAAGCGTGAGATCGGGTCGAAAATGACCATTGAGATCAAGCCATGGCGCAGTATGAGCACCCGCATCCTGCGGAATTTCATTCGTCCCTTTGGCGGACGGGCGTTCTTGAAATTTATCTTTTGGCTCGAAGGTGTTTTTCCGAAATTCTTTGCGGAAAACGGGCAATATCCGTTGATCGTAATTCGTAAAGC
>DAOQPR010000107.1:0-6073 GCA_035333265.1 Anaerolineales bacterium | reverse complement strand
GTGATGCGTGATGCGTGATGCGTGATGCGTGATGCGTGATGCGTGATGCGTGATGCGTGATGTAATATTGAAAACCCTTAATCATATATTGGCAATCGAAAATCGTAAATGAAAAAACGATTATCTGAAATCTTATTCCTTTTGCTCATCTCTGCCATTGTGTATTTACCGCACATTGGTAATTTAACCTATTACAAGGATGATTGGTATTACATCTATGATGGGATGTTGGGCGGAGCGAAGATTTTTCACGAGATGTTCCGCATCGACCGCCCGGCGCGTGGATTTTTCTTCGAATGGTATTTTTTAGTGTTTGGCGCGAAGCCCTTGCTGTGGCATTTGGGGGCATTCGTTTGGCGGGCCTTGGCTGCCATAGGGGCGTTGTGGATTTTCAACATCCTCTGGAAAGAAAACCGAAAATTCAGTTTCATTGCCGCCTTGCTCTTTGCAATCTATCCGGGCTACTTCTGGTGGATCAGCGCCATCGAATACCAGCCAATGATCGCCAGCTTGGCGTTGCAGGTCTTTTCGATAGCCTTTACGTTGAAGGCGCTTGAAGCGCAAAGAGGGCTTGAAAAAGCATCGTATATTTTGGGCGCGATCCTTACCGGCTGGAGTTACATCGCACTTGTGGATTATGCCATCGGCATGGAAGCCTTCCGTTTTATTGCGGTGTATGTGCTGCTTAATCGCAATTCGCAGAATCCTTTTTGGAATCGCCTGTTTGCCACGCTCAAAGCCTGGGTGTGGACGTTGGTCGTTCCATTGGGCGTTACGATCTGGCGCGTTTTCTTTTTTACCAATGAGCGCAAGGCAACGGACATTGGCAGTCAATTGAGTGTGTTCGTTGGCAGCCCGCTTGCAACTTCCCTGGACTGGTTCTTCCAGGTTTATAACAGCCTCTTAAATCTCAGCGTCCTGGCGTGGATGGATCAATTCCCGGCATTTGTGCAGGCGATGCGTCTACGTGATATTGCGATTGGAATTGGGATGGCCGTCGTTGTGGTCACGCTTGTGGTCTTTGCAGAGAGACAGATCAAAGCCTCAGCGGAGTTAAAGGTTTCTGATGGCGACCAGCCCCAAGTCATGTATGAGGCGTTGCTATTGGGCGGGGTTGGTATGGTGTTCGGCGTCCTGCCTGTTGTCATGGCGAATCGCTATGTCAACATCTCCGGTTTTTCGCATTATGGTTTGCCTGCGTCGCTTGCGGCGGCGGTTTTTATGGCGGCAGTGATCGAGTTGATTTCTGTGATGCGAATTCGGAGTGTGGTGTTGTATGCGCTTGTTGCCTTTGCATCGCTTTCCCATTTTGGGATCGCAACGACTGCGGTGATGGAGGAAACGGCGCTGCAAGATTTCTGGCGGCAGGTGAGTTGGCGCGTGCCTGCGCTTCGCACCGGTACGACAGTTGTGATTCACTACCCATTACCGGGCATGGGCGACGGCGGGTTTGCACTGATGGAAGCCGCTAACGTCATCTATTTCCCTGAGCCGATGAATGAAATTCCGGTGCATTATCCGCTTTCCGGGTTGACGTTGAATGGCGAGAACCTGCCCGGTATTTTGGATGGAACTCAGGTGATCGAGTCTGGGTATCGCAGCCACATATACACACTTGATTACACCAATGTGCTTGTGTTGAGTCAGCCTACATTGAACTCATGTGTGCATGTGATTTACGGCGATTTTCCGTTGATCTCGGAATATGATTCGTTGGATATTTCGCTGGTTGCGCCGCAGTCGAAGATCGAGACTGTGATCGTGGATGCCGAGCCAGCAACATTGCCCGCATACATTTTTGGCGAAGAGAAAGAACGCGGTTGGTGCAGTTATTTTCAGGCAGCAGACCTGGCGGCGCAGATGGGTGATTGGGAACGTGTGACCGCTCTGGGTGATGAAGCGGAGGCGCTTTCGTTGAGTCCTGAAGACCGGGTGGAATGGCTTCCGTTCCTAAAGGCATATGCCATCACCGGTGATGCAGAGACGTTGAAGCAACTGGCAAAGCGCGTGGTTGGCGAGAAGTCGGTGCGGGCACAGGCTTGTGCAATGTTGAATGGAATTGAACAGACATTGAGCGCGGATGTGCGCAATGTGATCGAAGGCAGTTATTGCAAAGGCGGCAATTAGATGTCGCGATTGACCGATCAGACCTATCTTACGCAAGCCCAGTATAAAGACTCTGGCAATCTCAATGCGCGTTTGGCGATCCACCAGCGATTTAGTACAAATTCATATGGCTGGTTTAATTGGCTGTTCGACCAATTGATCGAATTGCCTGTGAATGCCAATATCCTTGAGTTGGGCTGCGGCACTGGCGAGTTGTGGAAGGAATCTGCCAGCCGAATCCCTGAAGGCTGGGCGCTTACACTGACCGACCTTTCGGACGGCATGTTGGATGCCGCCTGGCGGAATCTGATCGTCATCAAACGTGGTATCAAGTTCGAGCGGGTGGATGTGCAGTCCATTCCATATGCCGATAAAGCCTTCGATGCGGTCATTGCAAATTACATGCTGTATCATGTGCCGGATCGCAAAAAGGCGTTGGCGGAAATTCGACGCGTGTTGAAGGATGATGGTGTTCTATTTGCAGCCACATCCGGCAGGAATCACATGCGCGAAATGTACGAGTGGATCGCGCGGGTGAGCGGCGGGAACGCAGGCGAGTTTGCGTTACAGTTCACGCTTGAAAATGGGAAAGACCAGTTGCAGGAGTTCTTTCCGCGTGTAGAATTGTCGCATTACCCCGATGGATTACGGGTAACGGATGTGGATGTCATTCTGGCGTATGTCCGTTCGATGGCTTCGGTGGGCCGATTATCTGCAGAAGAGATGACGCGGCTCGAAGTGGAATTGAGAGAGAACCTCGCAATGGATGGTGCCATTCAGATTTCGAAGGATGCTGGTCTGTTTCGAGCGATAAAATAATGACCAACCTTTGTGGTCTCGATACATGTCTCGCAATCGCTTGACATTACTCGACCACTTTGGAATAAGGAGATTTCATGGATTGGAAAAATCAAGTTGTACTCGTTACCGGCGGAACCGGTTCGTTTGGTAAGAAGTTTACAAAAATATTGCTGGAAGAAAAACAGCCGAAGAAGATCATTATTTTCAGCCGCGATGAGTTGAAACAGCATGAGATGCAGGTGGGTGGATTCAACGATGAGCGCCTGCGCTATTTCATTGGTGATGTGCGCGACCGCGAACGGATGGTGCGTGCCATGCACGGCGTGGACGTGGTTGTCCACGCGGCGGCATTGAAGCAGGTTCCTGCCTGTGAGTACAACCCGATGGAAGCCATCAAGACCAATATTATGGGCACGGCGAACGTGGTTGAAGCAGCGTTGGATGCTGGTGTGAAGAAGGTGCTCACGGTTAGCACGGATAAAGCTGTCAGCCCGGCGAATTTGTATGGAGCCACAAAACTCGCCGCCGAGAAGTTAACGATCCAGAGTAATGCCTATGCCGGGGGCTCGGCAACCCGCTTCTCTTGCGTGCGATACGGGAACGTCGTTGGCAGCCGCGGCTCGGTGGTGCCTCTTTTCCTCAAACTACGTTCCACTGGGAAAGTCACCATCACGGATGACCGCATGACGCGCTTCTGGCTTTCACTGGAACAGGGTGTGCGCTTCGTGATTGACAGCATTGAGCAAATGGAAGGCGGCGAAGTCTTTGTTCCCAAAATCCCCAGCACCAAGGTCACCGACCTGGCGCGCGCCATCGCTCCTGATGCAACCCTGGAGATCATCGGCATTCGCCCCGGCGAGAAACTGCACGAGATGCTCATCTCTGAAGATGAGGCGCGGCATACCATCGAACTCGATAAAATGTTCGTGGTCCAGCCTGCTGAAGCGACCTGGTTTGGTTATTCCTGGAAGGATAAAGGCGCAGAACTCAAGGAAGGGTTTTCGTACTCAAGCGATAACAATACCGAATGGCTCGATGTGGAAGGCATCAAAAGATACATTGCCCCATTCGAAGAACTGTTCGCGCAGGGAAAACTGGAAGGATAAATATCAGGTATCAGGTGTCAGGTAAAAACCTGATACCTGGAACCTGACACCTGGAATTTGATATATGAGACTCTTACTCACCGGCGTCAGCGGATTGCTTGGACTCAACTTTGCACAAGAGATGATGACTCAGCATGAGATCATCGGCGTAGATCGTGGCAAGCTGGTCAACGCGCCTTTCAAGGTTCTAAGACATGACCTGCTCGACTCAGATGCGGTGAATGCTGTTCTGGATGCTGCCAGGCCTGAATGGGTGGTTAATTGTGCGGCTCTGGCCGACCTCGACACTTGTGAGGAAAACCCAAAACTTGCCCGCCAGCTCAACGCTGAACTTCCACGTTATCTGGCCCGTACCTGCAAAGCACGAAATATCCCCTTCGTTCACATCTCGACTGACTCGGTCTTTGACGGTGAGAAAGATGGCTTTTACACGGAAGAGGACCAGCCCAACCCGCTAAGTGTTTACTCTAAAAGCAAGCTCGACGGCGAGTGGGCTGTTCTGACCGAGAACCAAAGCGCCATTGTGGCACGGGTCAATTTTTATGGCTGGAGCCTGAGCGGCCGGCGTAGTCTGGCCGAGTTCTTCTACAATAACCTGACCCATAACAAAAGTATGAGCGGATTTACCGACGTCATCTTCTGCCCCATGTTGGTCAACGATACAGCCCGTATCCTGGTGCGCATGCTCCAACGCGGGTTGAGCGGCCTTTATCACCTGGTCGGCCCGCAGGCCATGAGCAAGTACCAGTTTGGCGTGGAGATCGCCCATCAGTTTAGCCTGCGTGAAAGCGGTATTACGCCCAAATCGGTTAATTTTTCCGGCCTCATTGCCAAACGTTCCAACAATTTATGGCTTTCTACCCACAAGTTATCCACAGATCTTGGGCTGGATCTCCCTGAATTCTCCACAGGTTTGCGTGAGTTTTACACACAGAACCAGCAAGGTTACCCACAGAAAATTAGAAGTTATACACAGAATTAGCCCTCCTGGCCAAATTTACCGGTAAGTTATCCACAGCTTTCCCCACAAAAAGACTGATTTTTCCACAAGAATCAGGGGTTTTCTGGGGAAAAACTAAAAAATTGCCAAAAGTTATCCACAGAATCCCCATGGTTATCCACAGGTAATTCGGGCTTATTCGCAACGAATCCCCAAGGAAATCAACTCTGGCTGTGGATATCTCCGCCTCACCCTCGGACCTGGAAGCTGGTCCGCCAACACAGGCCTGACCATTGCCCGAAATATTCCAGCCCTATAGGATCAACGCATGACTTCTGAACATCCCCTGCAACCACAACGACTGGCAAGAGAGATTGTCTACGAGAGCCGGTGGGTGAATCTGTATAAAGACACCGTGAAATTCCCCAATGGCTTTCTCATCGACAAATTCCACCTGCTGGATTTCGAACGCGAAGCCGTGGCCGCGGTCATGGAAAACGCCGCCGGAGAAGTGATCTTCGCCCGTATTCCACGTTACACTACCGGGATGGCAGAATGGGAACTTCCTGCGGGTGGTTTCGAAAGCGGTGAGACGATTCTCGAAGCCGCCAAACGTGAGCTGTTGGAGGAAACCGGCTACACCTCCACCAGCCACGAATTGATCTACACCTACTACCCGATGAATGGACAGGCGAATCAGATCTTTCACATTGTCTTTTGCAAGGCAGGCGAACGTGTACAGGATTTTGACCCGAACGAAGTCAGCGAAATCCGCTGGTTTGCGAGGGATGAGATAAAGCAATTGCTAAAAGAGCAAAAGATCATGGATGGATTTTCACTGACAGCCTTGTTATTATGGCTGGCAGGATAACGATCTAATAGGTGACAGTCACTATTAAGTGACTGTCACCTCCACTAAATTTGGAGGACCAAATGGAATTCAAAATCAACAACCACACCATCGGCTTGAATCACCCCACCTACTTCATTGCAGATATTGCCGCCAATCATGACGGCGACATGGAACGCGCCAAACTGCTGATTCGTCTTGCCAAAGAAGCCGGAGCAGATGCGGCCAAGTTTCAGCATTTTCAAGCACCCAAGATCGTCTCGGAGTACG
>DAOQPR010000106.1:0-8812 GCA_035333265.1 Anaerolineales bacterium | reverse complement strand
AAAGCGCCGCGCCCGGCTTCATCCATCCCGGCGATAAGTTGGTAAACAGGCCAGAGTTCCCCTTCGTAGGCCAGATCAGGTCGTGGGATCATACACGCCGCGCATTGCGTTGAGATGAATGCGAAAGATGTCGCCGATCATCCGCAGGGCATCCCGCACCGCGTTGACCTTGCTGTCGGCATCAAAATACCATTGAATGGGAATTTCCCTGATGCGCATTTTCTTGCGGCGGGCAAGATAAAGCAATTCAATGTCGAACGACCAGCCGGTGAGCGTCTGTTGATGAAAAAGAGATTCAGTGGTGTTTGCCCGAAAGCACTTAAAACCGCATTGGGTGTCGTTTAACCCGGGCAAAATAAAGGAGCGGATGATGAAATTGATGGCGCGCCCGCCCAGGTGGCGATAGGGTGGTTCGTTATATCGAATGGCGCCGGGCGCTTCACGCGAACCAATGGCAATGTCGAACCCTTCTTGAATGGGGGAGATGAATTTGGGAAGTTCTTCGATGGGCATCGAGAGGTCGGCATCACAGATGAAGCGGAGTTCGCCGCGGGCAGTCAACATTCCACGCCGGACCGCATTGCCTTTTCCGCGCTGTTCTTCGTGGATGACGGATAGATTAACATGACCTTTCAGGAATTCGGATGCGATTTCAAATGTCCGGTCCGCGCTTCCATTTTCAATGACAAGCACTTCACTGGAATAATCCTGTTTATCAAGAAAGGCAAAAATCTGCTCCAGAGTTTTCGGCAGACGATTTTCCTCGTTATGGGCGGGAATGATGATGGATAGAAAGGGAGTTTTCAAAGCAGGTTATGGATTCAGCAGGAACAATGCGCCAGCCCCGGCCACAATTACACAGACTTCAAACAGGATCATACCTGCCAGAAGAATTTTTTGATTACGAGACAAGCCTTTTGCCTTTGCTGGGGTTGGGGGTTGGGGCCGGGCTTGGGCTTTTTGTATGGGAGCGGGGGCCTTTGGCTGGGCTGCTTCTGTCTCGGGCTCTTCGTTGAATTCGAACCCGAGGGCATTGGCATCAAATCCTATTGCAGATTCGTTTGTCTCAGGAGAGGCAGCGGGTGCCGGGGAAGCTGGTCTTTCAGCCTTCGCAGCATTTTCTTCTGCCAGTTGTTCTGCTGTTTTCGGCGAAATGATCCGCTCGGCTAGTGCCATCATTGAGTCTGTGCGCAGAACGGGGCGCGCCTGATTGGCGGAGGTTGCGAATGGTTTGATGGCATCGCTTCGCAGAACGCGGACGATCGGTCGCAGAGATTCAATCTGAGCGCCAGGATCACTTGCGATCAACACGGACTCAATTTGCACTGGTATATGGATTTTTTGGATCTGGAGATACTTTTGAAAGGCCCGTGAAAGTTTAACAAGAAGGTCGATCAGATTCCGTCGAGCAGGAGTAGAAACGCCATTTCCGCTCATTGTATTCCACTCAGCGCCCTTTGCCTCAAATTGTCCCCTGACCGGCGTTGCCAGAATAACATACATATTTCCGGGGCAGATCAGTATGATTGGGATGACGATCTCGCTGCCGGGCAGGGTGAAGTTGCGGATCGCAACACAGCCTTTATCCAGCATGCGGTCCAATTGCCCAATGACCTTTTTTTGAGCCTCCAGTTCAGGATACCAGCTTAACCCGAATTGCAGCGTGCCTTGAGCACGCGCAACCATATTGATATTGCCTTGTTCATCCTGGAAGGGAGTCTTGTCAATCACTTTCATGAGAAATCACCTGATCTGTGGCACACAAACGGCGGGACGGCCAGTTTTCAAACTATGACCCTAAAAAAAGGGCACATTTTCCAACTCGTCGCGGGTGGCATTTTCGTTCGTGGCGACATATTCACGGTTATCAGCCTTTACGACCATAACCGGCTTGGATAGATTAAAGGTGCTGGCCAGCAGGTCCTGCCGGGTTCCAGTTACAAAACTCTTCCCTTTTTGCAAATATTCCAAAAGGGTCTTGCGGTCAATTAATACCCGGTCGGAAAACGTAAAACCTCGCCGTTCATATGCACGTACCAAAACGATCTGTCCATTCTTGTAACGTACCGATTCAATTACACCATCGATCTTTTTTGCCATAATTCATCCTCTCTAATAATTTTAACACAAGCTATTAACCATAAAGGCACGTGTCACGAAAATGATACTTCCGTGTCTCCGTGCCTCTGGTGATTCTATTTGATTTGTCGGGGCGATAGGATTCGAACCTACGACCTCTTGCTCCCAAAGCAAGCGCGCTAGCCGGACTGCGCCACGCCCCGATATTCATAGTGATTTACCATGCGCTAGCTCCGTCTCTGACGCTGCGCCATGCCCGATGTCACTGAGCCTGCCGAGTATAATGCGAAGGATGAAAACCCGTCAAGCAATTTTCATCGCCACCTTGTTTTCGCTTCCCCTGCTTCTTTTGGCCTGCTCAACCCCATCTGAAATTCAGCCCACTGTAACATTTACCTCCCCAGTTCCCACGGCAACTGTCACTTCCTCCCCAAGTCCCATCCCGCCCACAGCGACATCCACACCTCTGGGTTGTCTGACCCAGCCTGGGAAGGTTGAGGCGGGGGTTGTCTCTTCCACCATCCCACCGCAGGAATATCTCATCTATCTGCCGCCCTGTTATTTCGAATTGACTGACCAGCGTTATCCAGTTCTTTATCTTTTGCACGGTCAAACCTACACGGATGATCAGTGGGTGCGGCTGGGGGTTCCGCAAGCGGCTGATGCAATGTTTTTGGCCAGAGAGAGCGTACCCTTCATCATTGTCTTCCCTGATGACCGTTTTTGGAACCTGGAAGCGGGGCCTGGTTTTGGCGACCGTCTGATCGGTGCTCTCATCCCCTATGTCGATGTAACCTATCGCACCATTCCGAACCGCGCTCACCGTGCCTTGGGTGGTCTTTCCCGTGGCGGCGGGTGGACGATTGAACTTGGCTTTGAACACCCCGAACTATTTATTTCGTTGGGATTGCATTCTCCAGCCGTGTTTAAAGATACCACTACAGTGATCGAACGCAACCTCAAGGATATTCCCGAGGAAAACCGCCCGCGTTTGTGGGTGGATGCCGGTGATAATGACCGCGAACTTGAAAGCATTATGCTTTTTGAAGAACTCCTCACCAGTAACGATTATCTGCATGAATTTCACATTTATACCGGGGATCATTCCGAGTTGTATTGGGGAGCGCACGTCCGCGATTACCTGGGATGGTATGCGGAAGCCTGGAATGAATAAGACATTTAATGACCGGCTTGGGTATAATCCCAAACCGGTATATCAACTAATAGGAGCATCCATGAATATCTTTCTTACTGGCGGTGCGGGCTATATTGGGTCTGCCACTGCAGAAGCACTTGTAAAAGCTGGTCATTCTGTTACCGTATATGATTCTCTGGTTACCGGCCATCGCGAAGCTGTCCCTACGGGTGCTGAATTCATCCACGCATCGCTGGATGATCATCAGGCGCTGGCGCAAGCCCTAAACGGAAAGAAATATGATGCCATCATGCACTTTGCAGCTTTTATCGAGGCTGGGGAGAGTATGAAGGATCCTGGCCGATTCTTCCGCAATAACTTTGGCAACTCTCTACAGCTTATGGAAACGGCTGTTCAGGCGGGGGTACGAAAATTTGTCTTCTCCTCCACGGCGGCAGTGTATCAGTCCAGTGAGGAGCCATTGACAGAAGATTCTCCGATAGGCCCCACCAACGTTTATGGCCATACCAAGTTGATGACCGAACAGGCTCTCGAATGGTATCGCTCGATTTTTGGAATGCATTATGCGGTCTTGCGTTATTTCAATGCCTGCGGTGCTTTGCCCGGGCGTGGAGAGGCACACCAGCCAGAATCACATCTCATTCCACGGGTCTTGCAAATCGCACTGGGGCAGGCAGAGTCAGCCACGATCTTTGGCACCGATTATCCCACCCCCGACGGAACCTGTATTCGCGATTACATTCACATTGCCGACCTGGTCTCAGCCCATATTCTCGCCTTGAATGCACTGGAAACTCGTGACCAAATGACTTTCAATGTGGGGAGCGGGAATGGATTTTCAGTTCGAGAAGTGATCGAGACCGCACGCAAAGTAACAGGTCACGCTATTCCAGTGATCGAAGCTCCGCGCCGCCCCGGTGACTCGGCCCGTTTGGTTGCTTCACCAAAACGAATCATCCATGAACTCGGCTGGCAACCCCAAAATACTAACATGCACGATATCCTTTCAAGCGCATGGGAGTGGCACAAGTCTCACCCGCATGGTTATGGAAAATGACCTTTACGTTTCAGCGCATTCCAGTTGGCATCTGCAATTGTTATCTTCTGCGTGGCGACCAGACGGTTTTGATCGATGGCGGTGCATGGGGCGGCCTGCCTGCCTTTAAACAAGCCCTGGCATCTTTGCATGTCGACCCCAAAGAGATCAGCCTGATCCTGCTCACACACGGACATTGGGATCACATCACCTGTCTGGCCGATATTCAAAAAATGACCGGGGCAAAGATCGCAGTGCATGGACGTGACCAGTTCATGGTCGAAAGTGGAGAGCCACCATTTCCCAACGGAGTCAACGGATATGGGAAAGCCATGTCCTGGCTCTCCAAACGGATTCTTCATCCGCATCTGCCCCCGCTCAAAGTGGATACTGTCATCCCAGACTCTGGGATGTCGCTGAAATCATTCGGCATTCCCGGCCAGGTGATCTATACCCCTGGGCACTCGATGGGGCATGTCAGCATCCTGCTTGAGACTGGGGATGTCATTGCGGGCGATATGGCCATGAACGACTGGTATCTGCGCCTCACTCCCGGATTGCCCGTGCTTGCTGATGATATTAACCTCGTTGTGGAAAGCTGGAAGAAAATCCTACCTTTGGGCGTCAAACGTATTTACCCCGCACATGGCAGGGATTTTGCGGTTGAGATCATTCATAAAGAAATACAGGCATTCAAATCAAAGTAGATAATGACATCAAAAATGCCGGACTATTCAGTCTGGCATTTTTGATTTTTAAGAGATATAGCTGTCTGGGTGAGATGCTTTATTTTCCGCAAGTGAAACGTGCAAGGGCTTCATCAAACAGCGCACGGGGAGTATCGGCGGATGGGGTGTATACCTTCCAGGCAAAGACACGGTCGCCGCATGTCCATGCGCCTGCTCCGCCGGTGGGAAGTGTAGGCGTGGCCGTACTGGTAATGCTTTCATAGACCACATTCATGCTGCGCAGGAGGAACACATCCAAATTTCCGGAAGGGACATCAATGGCGTCATCGAGCAGGGTATCTAAAAGAAATTTCGGGTCGGCTTGTCCAGGTGCGATCTGCCACATCACTTGAATGAACAGATTGCCATTAAATGCGGCGATCAGTCCCTGACTATAGGTACTTGGGGAGGCAGGGTTTTGCTGCGCACTCACATCAAAGAAGGAAACATCGGCAGGATGACCGATGCAGAATTGATATTCACAAAAAAAACCGACCAGGCTGAATGACGTTGGAGATGGGATGGGAGTCGGGAGTGGTGCTCGAGTAGCGGTTGGGATGGCGGCAATTGTTGCGGCAACCGCTTGCTGAATTTGCGTATTGGGGCTTGGGGTCGCTTTCGGGGCGCACCCTGTTGCGAGAAACAGGAGCAGGCTTAGGGTAGAGAGAAGCGTTCGGTTTTTCATCTAAAAGATTATACCCAGTAAATGAATTGCCCCATCCATTTCTGAATGGGGCAGTTTTCATTGCCATGCGTATTTTGATCAATGCCCGCTTCCTGGGGACGGGGTACCATCATAAATATCGACATTGGGTTCGCCGTCAACGATGAGCAACCCAACGAGGCCGCGCTGTAAGCGTGAGAGGGCATGGTCAACGAGGACGAAATTTCCGGGTACTTCAAGGTTGAACTCGACCATGGTGGCGCCTCCGGGTGGGACGAGGGTGGTTTGCACATCTGTGAGTGGAGCGCCCGTGATGGAGGCTTGGTCGTAGACCCGGTCGAAGATCTCACCGATGACATGGAAGGAGGATGTGAAGTTGGGGCCGCCGACGCCAAAGAAGATGCGTACGCTTTCGCCAACATTGGCATGCAGAGGTTTCTTGTCTTTGAGGGCATTTGCGGCGCCATTGAAGACAAAGTATTCAGGCTCTTCATCCAGTAGTTTGGTCGTGTCGCTCATTTGGTGACCCTGTTCGCCGAATGAGCCTGCCGTGTAAAGTTCTCCTTGCATTATATAGAATTCACGATCAACAAGAGGAAGCCCGCCTTCCGGTTCGACAAGGATCAACCCGTACATGCCGTTGGTAATATGTTGGGCAACCATTGGCGTTGCGCAATGATAGACGAACAATCCGGGGTTGAGTGCCTTGGCGGTGAACATGGTTTCTTTGCCGGGTTCGGTTTGGGTCATTACTGCACCACCGCCAGGCCCTGTGACCGCATGAAAATCCACAGAATGATTCATGCTGCTGGAGGTACTGTTCTTCATGTGTACTTCAATGGTGTCGCCAACGCGTACACGGAGAAATGGGCCGGGCACTGCACCATTGAACGTCCAGTAGGTGTAGGTGGTGCCATCAGCAAGCTGACCGGTTACTTCAATGGCTTCAAGGTCAATGCGGACAGTAGTTGGTTCGCGATCACCAATGGGTGCCGGGATATCGGCGGGATCACGGACAATATCTACACCGCTATTATCGGGTTCGGCGACCGCGGCTGAAGTTTCCGCAGTGCCCGTGGACTCGGTATAGGCACCTTCGGGAAGGCTGCTTAGATACGTGACAATGGAATTGACCTCATCTGTCGTTAGGGTTTGTGAAAGAGTGGCTGGCATGACGTTGGGAGAACATGCGCCAGTGGGGCAATCGGGGGCAATGAACAGATTGGGGTCAATGATCGATTCATGGATGAATTCTTCGGCTGTGGCTGCGCTTCCTGTGTAGGTTGAATCCTTGATATGCATTTCAGCCATCATGGAAATATCATCCAATTTTGGGGCAATCACACCGACTGCACCCGGAATGCCAGAGATGGTATGGCAGGAACCGCAGGCTCCCTTTTGAAAAGCTGCCAATACAGCCGGGTCGCCATTGCTGGTTGTTAGGGAGGCAGGCATGGATGCACCGGTTTCGGTCACAACCAATTTGCCATGCATGCCGAGGTCGGCATGGTTGCCTACTCCGTCATAATAGCCGATCTCGCCATGCACATTGGGCACTGTGATGGTAATCGATGTCTCCTCGCCTTTTTCCTTCACGATCTCAGAGCTTGCCTTTAATTCCGGGAATGTAATGCTGTGGGAGCCTTCTCCGCCGTTGATAAGTGTGACGGTGATGCGTTCGCCTGGTTTGGCGTTGAGTGTGGGATTCTCCTGTCCGTTGATCTCATCGCTCACACCCAGAAAGACCAGGTTTCCATTGCGCAGGTCTGTTGTTAAAACATATTCTTTACCTACGGGCTGAGAGCTTACACTCGCACATGCCGAGATCAAAATACCGAGCAGAATAACAAAGGTGGAAAATTTAAGATATGTTTTCATTATGCACTCCAAATTAAGTTTGAGGAGGCGACAAGTTTTTGAACATCTTCAATAAAGTGAGACTCATCCAATTTATAGGTCTTGCTGACAGTTTCCAACGTGCAAAAGCGGGCAAAGCCGCACCCGGCACAAGCCAGATGCCGATCTAAAAAGAAGCGCACTGCCTTTGAATTGCTTTTGATGAGGTCTTCAACAGTTGTTGTTTTGGAGATGTTAAATTCGTCGCTCATGATGAACACAGAATATCGCATCCCCCTTTACTCTTCTTTGCGCTTGCGCAAATTACAACCTGCCAGTTATTTGTTGCAAATTGTCATTTATTTTTCTTGACCGTCTGCAATGCGAACCAATTCATGCGGCTGGATAATGCGGATCTTTTCCCGGCCTGTTTCGATGATGCCTTTGCGTTCCCAATCACTGAGCAGGCGGCTGATGGTGTAGAGTGTGCATCCGGTCATCTCCGCCACATCCTGTCGGGAGAAAGATAACTCGATCCCCGCCTCATTTTCGGACCTCGTACCGGATTGCCCAGCCAAGCGGATCAATGCGTTGGCCACTCTTTGTTCCACCTTCTCCGTGGCAAGTTCGCGGTAGCGTGCCTGCATCTCTTGAATATATGAGGTCATCAGATTCATTAAGTCGAAGGAAAGATATGGACGAGTCTCAAGCATGGAGTGTAGGAACAGGCTCGGGATCGCAAGAGCCGAACAGTCCTCCAGTGTTTGAGCTGAAGCAGGATAGGTGGCTCCAGTTGCGCGGACGGCTCCCAACGCACCGAACATCTGCCACGGATAAATGGTACGCAGGTTGACTTGTTGCCCATTGGGATTTGACTGCATCAGTTTGACTTGTCCGCTGGTGAGGATGTACAGATACGTGGCTTCGTCGCCTTGCAAAAAGAAAAAGCCACCTTCTTCCATGGAACGGGTGATGCTATTTTTCAGAATAAGATTCAAGTCTTCGTCCGTTGCATGCTGAAAGACGACAACCTGTTTGAGATCTTTGGAAGAAATATTCATAAAGTCATTTTACACCCCAATCCGATGACATTTGTCGACTTGACGAAGGGGCAGGGGATGGCGTATATTTTGCCAATCCCTACCCCCCTGGGGGGGGTAAGAGGAACTCAACGGACTGTATCTGGAAACTAGAGGTACCTATGGAAAACGAAGCGACCCTAAGACGATTAAAGACAGTGGAAGGACACCTGCGTGGGGTGATCCGCATGGTGGAAGAGGATGCCTATTGCATCGACGTCATCCGTCAGATAC
>DAOQPR010000105.1:2609-8850 GCA_035333265.1 Anaerolineales bacterium | reverse complement strand
ATTAGCCCGCCCGAAAACTAAAATCTTTTCGTATATTATCACAATGAATAATCCAATCAATATTGTTACTCGTCACGCACTTGCATACTTCTTCAGTTTCTTTATTGGTACATTATTGGTATGGATATTTGTCACGCCCACAATTAGTCAATTACTAACAGGAACTCCAACAACAATAATTATTGAGCCTCCTGGGACTTTCATTTGGTGCGGATTGTATTTGTTTTGGTTTACATTTATTTGCTTTCCTGTGTCAATAGTTGCCGAAAGTATATTTCTAAAAAGATATTTTCGATGGTGGGCACAGGTTTTAATTATGATTATTTTATTTTTTCTATTTGGTCTTGTTTTTTGGGAATTATTTAGCATTATTTTTTCTGGTCAATTCTCGTTTTCTACGGAGTTATTGTTATATACATTTGAAGGTACAATACTTGGCACTATCTATTGGTTAATTCTTCAGGCAGGTACACTTTTCTTTAAAAGAAAGAGCCAAAGTGGATAATCAAAATAAATACAGTCGAACTTCGTCAAACAACCGCGGCCCAACAAAGCGTCCCGAAAGAGCCGGGATAATGCACCTGACGCTGGGGACTGCCCGGAGGGCGTGCGCACATCCGTATATGGTCCTCCCTAATTTTCTATAAACGGGCATTAAAATACACAAGAGGTTCATTTTTATGCGACATACTCGCAAGGCAGTTATTAAACGCGTGATTCAAGAGTTTGAGCGTCTGGATCGTTTGGTTGGAAATCTAGCCGCTGGAGATTGGAATAAACCAATCCCCAGGCCCGAGACCAAAGACCCATGGACGGTGAAGGATGCACTGGCACATATTACCCACTGGAAAGCCGACACAGTCCGAAAGATCAAGAAAAGACCCATACCCGCGGAAGAAAAAGGGCTCAATTGGACGGATGGGAATCGCCTCATCTATGAACGTTGGCGGGGCCGCTCCCCACAGGAGGTCTTGGCCTGGCACCGGCAAGTTCAAGAAGATGCGCTGTCTGCGCTTCAAAATGTACCCGAAGCCTGGTTCGAGCGGGAGCGTCGAGCAGAATGGCCCTTTGACCTTGACGGCCATTCCAGTTATCATCGCGTAAAGGATATCGAACTGGCCCTGAAAAAATCAAAAAGATGAGTATTGTCTATGTCAACTGACCCTACATTCCGAATGACCGTGCAAGACATCTTTGCGATTAAAGGACGAGGAACCGTTGTTACCGGTCGAATCGAGAGCGGGGTAATTGCGGTCGGAAATGAAATTCAAATTCAGGGTAAAACTTCCAGCCGAACTGTGCAAGTATCGGGTGTTGAGATGCGTCGCAAGGTGATCACCCAGGCCCAGGTTGGTGATGACGTCGGTATTTTATTAAGGGATGTCGAGAAAGAAGATATTCAACAAGGCGACATCCTCTTAGGATCTGATGCTGATTTCACTTGGAAACCATAAAGTGTTCAGGCAGAATTGATAGACTCAAAGGTGCTGAATTTTCTGAAATAGACAAGGGTCGGAATTATTTCACGGACTAAAACCCAAACAACATAAAGATGTAGGTCGATGCTTTTAAGTTGTATAAGCATTAGTGAAAGTCATGAGCTATAAAACTCACGATGCTTTCCAAGCCCTTCTCCATGGGGCCAGTCTCAATATATTCCTCCAGGGTGTGTGCGCCACTGCCAATGGTGATGCCCATGACAACCGCAGGAATATTCTGACTCAAGGGAATATTTGCATCTGTAGAGCCTGCCGTAAGTACCGGCTCTATTCCCTGTTGCTGAACACAATTCATGGCAAGTTTCACAAATTCATGGTCGTCAGGAATATTTCCGGCGGGGCGTTCACCAATGACCTCAGCCTGTATTTTCACACCCTCGCGCCCAGCCTTAATAAGCAATTCTTCCACTTGATGAATCAACTTCGTCAGAGTGGCTGGTTCTTCGGAGCGCAGATCCAACTCACAGCGGGCTTCGGCGGCGAGCACGTTCACGCCCGTCCCGCCATGAATAACCCCAACATTCATCGTCGTACGGGGCTCGCGCGGCAACCGGATCGATGTGAGTTGAGTCACCAAGGCTGCCAATTCATGCACCGCTGAAGGTTGACCATAATCAGACCAGGAGTGCCCGCCGCGCGTCTTGGCAGCGATGCGGTATCTCTTCACTCCAATGGCGCGATGATAAATATGTCCCAGCGCCAGGCCCTCCAATACGAGATACCCCAGCACATCCGAACCAAAACGATCCACCACCTCACGCATCCCGCGCAGATCGCCCAGCCCCTCCTCGCCCACATTCGCCACGAACCACACATCCTGTTTCAACTCAATGCCGCGTTCACGCAATGTCCAAAGGATGCCGAATAAGGATGCGACAGCAACAGAGTTATCGCCGATCCCCGGACCGAAGACCTTGCCCGCCTCCCTCTTAATCTGGAGGTTGGTACTGGCCGGAAACACTGTATCCAAGTGGGCGGATACGATCAACGCTTTTGCCTTTTTCTGTTTTCCCGGCAAACGGGCATAGACATTCCCGACAGAATCCATCGAGACATCTTTGAGTTTTTCCTGAATGAACAGGTCGCGTACGAATTCTCCACGCGGCCCCTCTGCAAACGTAGGTGAGGCAATTTGCTGGATTTGAATGGCTAGATCAAGAGTGTGTTGAGAAAGGGTCATGGTTGAAAACTGTGGGTTGGTAGATTGGTATTTCAAGATGGTTATGGTTATATTTCTCGTGCAAATTCCTTCATTGAGTATAAGCGTGCTTCAGCAAGGCCCGGCATCACTTCCAGCGGATAGAAAGGGCCTGTGCCTTCCACTTTGAGTGAGGCAGAAACATTGCCGTACAATGCCGCCATTAACGGATCGTTCGTGCGCTGAAACCCGGCCAGGAATCCGCCGCAAAAGGCATCGCCTGCGCCGGTAGGATCTGCAACTCGTGCTGCGTATGCCGGGATCTCATATCGTCGCTTTGCAGTTGCATCATACACCAATTGGCCCAACGTGCCGCGCTTGACAACCACGATCTCGGGCCCGTATTCGCAAATGTGTTGGGCCATGCTCCAAAGGTCATTGCTCTCACCCCAGAACAAGGTGCGTAACTCATCTTCGGATGGCAAAAAGATATTCACACCCTGCAAGACCAGCCGCAGGTCACGCCAAAAGGTGGGCTTCATGTAACTCGGAGCCGGGTCCAGGCTGACGGTTTGGGTGGAGCCGCCTCTGAAAAGGCTGACCAGTTGTCCCTGACTGGTGAAGTCAAATGGACAGAGATGCACATAGCCTACATCACGATACTCCTTTGGCACTTCCAAGGCCGACGGGGCTAAAGGATCAATTTCACGCGGGTTGCGGTTCGCCTCATCATGCGGTTGGTATCCCAGCAAAGACTTGGGAAAGGGCACGCCCCGCCTTGCAAACTGTGAAACCGGGCTTGTGGATGTTCGTTCGTTCAGGTCGAGATAAGCCATAAAGCTACGCAGGTCTGCATCCTGTGCTTCGGGCAGGCTACGGATTCCGCTTACATCAAAGCCTTTCAGGTAAAAGGCGTCCAACCATTCTCCGGGGAAGCTCTCGTTGATTCGCGCGATCAAAGCGATGTTCTTATCCCAGACTGCCAGCCCACCCGCCGCATATAGAAGGCTTCCACCAGGCGAATCAATAATAGGAACCCCAACCGGCGGGATAAGATATTCACGCGTGAGCTTGCCCGCAATTGCAAAGGTGTTTGGCATATTCGTATTAAGCGCGTCTGACTCTTTGAAGGAGTCCTCGCCTGATTTTTATTTCTTCTTCATCCAGGCTGGTTTCTTAGCCGCGACTTTTTTATAAATGGGGCAATTTGCCTGGTGTGCGCCCGGCAGGTAGCCAGTGGACATTAGGAATTCGTTGACGATCTCCCCACCGGTAAAGACAAATGTTTTCCTAAATAATTTCGTCCATTCGTCCTTTGTAAGTGGATGATGAGTATCCAGCCATTTTTTGAAGGAGCCGTATTCCTTTTGCAAATCAAGGATCCGTTGGGCGTTGACGATGGCCGCATTGACCTTCAATTTATTACGGATGATGCCTTCGTCACTTAACAGCCGTTCCCGGTCTGCTTCAGTATAGGCGGCAACCTTTTTGATGTTGAACCGATGAAACGCCTTGCGAAAGTTCTGGGCTCGTTTTAGGATCAATATCCAGGAAAGTCCGGCTTGATTGATCTCCAATACCAGACGCTCAAATAATTCATTATCGTCCTCGATGGGAAATCCGTATTGGGTATCATGGTAATTCCGATTGAAGGTGTCTTCTGGGTGGGAGTTACAGTAATCGCAATAGGTGGTCATAGGACTATTTTACTATTTTAAGGGACGGATAACCCAAAATCCTTGTTTCAAACGACCATGTATATAAATTTCATTATCATTGTCTAAAAATAAATGACAATAAACACCAATATGATGGATATAATTAACTCACTCTATTTCATGGCCACATCGCCTCAACAACTCCCCGAAAATTTTGGTTTTATGGAGCAGGTTCTTAATGCTTTCGATGAGCCTTTTTATGTGATTCGTACGTCTGACTATCAGGTCGTATTCGCCAACCGAACTGCGCAGGAAATGGGGCTTCAGCCAGGGCAGGTTTGCTATGCCCGTATACATCGGAAAGATACTCCCTGCAATAGCGATGAATCTCCCTGCCCGCTCGCCCATGTTTTAAAGGAAAAAAAGTCTTTTACAGTCGAACACACTCATTACAGACCAGACGGCACGATCTATTATGCCGAGGTACATGGGTACCCACTTTTTAATGAAAACGGCGAAGTGGAATATATGGCGGAATATTCAATCAACATTACCGCCCGAAAACAGGTGGAAAATCAACTACGCCAGTTGCAGCGTGCTTTGGAGTTTAGCGCAAACGGTGTGGTCATCACCAACAAACAAGGAGCAATCGAATATATCAACCCGGCCTTTACGCGAATTACCGGCTATGCTCCTGAGGAAGTTATTGGAAAGAATCCGAGTATTTTGAAATCGGGCGAACATTCTGAGGAGTTTTATAAGGACCTGTGGAGCACGATCCAAAAAGGTGAAGTCTGGCGCGGAGAGATGACCAACCGCAGGAAAGACGGCTCGCTGTATTGGGAGTATCAGACCATTACACCGGTCAAAGATGAGAACGGCACAATCACCCATTTCGTTGCCATCAAGGAAAATGTAACGGAGCGAAAACAGGCCGAGCAGGAATTGGAACGCCTCGCCATGACCGACCCGTTGACGGGTCTTGCCAACCGGCGCACCTTCTTCGACCAGGCCAGAGAGTTCTTCAACTATGCCCCCCATCCCGTCAGTCAGCTGTCGGTTTTCATGTTGGATATCGATCAATTCAAGAATGTTAACGACCAGTTTGGTCATGCTGTGGGCGATGAGGTTTTGCAGGAAATCGCCAACAGACTTAGCCGCAGCTTGAGACCCGGTGACCTGATCGGGCGGTATGGAGGCGAGGAATTTGCCGTCCTCTTGCCGCGAACAGAATCCAAGACCGCGGTTCAGATCGCAGAACGGTTGCGACTGACGATTGCCAATTCTCCCATAGAAACTCAACAGGGAAATCTTTCCGTTACCATTAGCGTTGGAATTTCCCGGTCGGGAGAAGTAGCAACCTCATTAGATGACCTGTTGCGTTATGCAGATGAAGCCCTGTATGAAGCAAAGCGCACCGGGCGAAACCGATGCGTTACCCACTCAACAAATCATTAAGATAACTTATATATCAAGACTGGCAACATGCGCGGCTGGCCTTCCAGTTCGTATTGATGCTCCCCCACCCGTTGGGCGCCCATATGCTGATAAAACGCTTCTGCATTTGGGTCTGCTTCAATATTAAGAACAGAAGCGCCGCGCAGACGGCTCTGTACCCGTGCATGTTCGAACAACTGCCTGCCCAACCCTTTGCCAATATATTCGGGCAAAACCCATAAGTTATCCAGCCACAGACCTTCTTCGTTTTCACTCAGGGAATAATAGGCAATTGGGCGGCCATTCAATACACACATCCAGGTTTCATGCGCGGAGATATAATCCGCGGAGATGTTCAAGCTTGGGCGCCAAAGTTCGATCCAGCGTTCGGGGTAGTTCCAGTGACGTTTACCAGCGAGGGTGATCTCGGTCAAACTCTCGGCATGTTCGGGGAGGGCGCGGGTAAGGATAGAATTTTTCATCTGAATACCACTAATCCTATCATCTAT
>DAOQPR010000105.1:0-2509 GCA_035333265.1 Anaerolineales bacterium | reverse complement strand
TATCTGTTCGATTCATCACCTTAACTTGCAAAAGATTAATTTCTCAAAGGTTTTTCGTATCTCAATCAGCGCCCAAGCGCATGAGACATCGACGCCGTTTTGAGCGATAATTATCTCATTCTAAAGGAGGTTATCTAAAATGAGACCCTATAAAAAAGTTACCATCATTATTTTGGGCATTGCCTTATTCGTTGCTGGCAGTGTTTTCTTAATTTTCCTCAAAAGGGAATCAAAATTGAACCAGGCCGATATGCCTGTAAGTGTGGATCATCTGCTCACAACTTATTCGAATTCCCTAAACTCAGGCACAATTAACGATCCATCCGCCTTTTCCGATGAAATGCTTTCATTAGTTGCAGAACGGCGAAGTTTTTACGCCGAGTATTTCGAGAAAGGGTTGTATTTGGAATTGGAGGAATTGGAATCCCAGTTTGTTACGGATCAAATGACAGTTTCTGACGATGGCGACGCCATCCATGTGGATGTCATGGAATTCGTCACAATGCGCGGGCATCCGCTTATCCAAAAAGCCGAGGAATATCCCCTGGTTGCTGCTGCTGATTGGGCGATTGCCGCAACAGACGATGAAAACGTCCGGGAAGCGTTACGGCAATATCGATCATCGATAATTGACGATGTGAATGATTCGATCTTGAACGGTGTTGAAATGAACTACCAGGTTCAGCACACAATTGAAATCGCCAACAAGAATGGAAGGCTTCAAATCGTTCGGGATGAATTTACCAGGGATGGGTATGATCATGTGGTCTGGGTAAACGGCAGCCCACAAAGACCCAACAAAATCGACTTCAGCGCCAGTATAGAGTATTCCATCTACAATACACCGATTGAAGTTTGGGGGCAAACTCTTTTGGAAGACTTCACCCGAAATTATGCGGGCGGCTCGCCCGATGGGACTGCCACGCCTGCGCCGACTGTGACACCCGCGCCGTTTGTGATCCCTGCCTTTACTCCGCCCGCAGACTGGCAGGAGTATTCAAGTGAATATACCTACGCCTCCCATTTTTCACCGGATGGCAGGACGGGCTTTCTAAAATACAGCCTGCACTACCCGGCGGGATGGTTCCTTTACCCCGGCTCAATCATCAGTGAACCCGGGTTGGAAGGGCAAACGTATCTCATGAACTTTGAACGCGTAGGCACAGATATGTGGTACCAGCCACTAACGGCTGGGAGGGTACAGATCGCCATATATGCCCTGCCCTGCTTCACTTCGGATCAGTGCCGTACCGATGTGCCGGAATTGCAAACAGGGGTCTTTGTCTACCGGAAAATTGTTGAGCCCAACCCCATCAACGGGACGACCTGGGAAGTTATTATCAATGCCAAAGGCTTCCGGCTCAGCTTGACTGGTTACATGCCAGGAGCATCCGAAGATAACGCCGACCTCATCGAAACACTCGACCAAATTCTTTCCACGGTGAAAATTTTGGATGGCGGCATGACCATGCCTACAGGAACTCCCTTGCCTACCCCTTAAGAGAATGCGATCTTCCTATGGCATCTTCCAAATCAACACCGTTCCATCCAACGAACTGGATGCGAGCATTGTGGAATCGTCAGACCAACTCAACCCACTCACTTGATCGGCATGACCTTCAAGAGATGCAACTGGCTGGTTAGTTAACATATCCCATAAGACGATGCGACCGCTATTTGTACCGGAAGCAGACCAGTGTCCATTTGGAGAAAGCACTTGTGTACTCCCAATTCCATATCTTGGAAGCAAATCTGTAGGCTGGGGTTCAATAGAGCGGTTTATAACTTTCCCGGTGATGGGATCCCAGCGAACAATATGGGTGCCATCATAGGTGAGCAATTCAGACCCATCCCACCTTGGAAAGGTGGAGAAGGCACCAATCGCTCCGAATCCGTCCAAGGAAAACAGATTTTTGTTGGAAGCAACATCAACAGCATTGAGGCTTCCATCCGTTGAAAATAACCCAGCAAGTGTTTTGCCATCGGGCATCCAGCCAAAACCCGGCAGGGGTTGATATCCTGAAATATTGTAGATTTGCTGACCTGAATTCACATCCCAAACAATAACTTCATAAGAATTTCCACTGGCTACCTGTTTGCCATCCGGCGACCAGGCAATTTCTTTAAGCGGAATATCTTGTCGGTTGCCTTTCAGCAGTTTGACAATTTCGCCAGTTAAGCCATTCATGAGAGCAATATCCAAACCATTGGTAAGAGCAAACAGATTTTGAGTGGGAGACGGAACAATATCTGAACCGAAACTATATTCAGGCGGATGAGGTGTATATCCGGTCAGTGGCTGAGATGTTCCTGCATCATACGCCAGCACGTAACCATTGCCAGGAGTAACGTATATATATTGACCATTTTTTGACCAAACTGCGCGCACAATGCCCGGCGCAATATTATTACATTTCACTTCCTGAACGGTATCCAATAATGTGCCGTTGGTTGCATCCCACACGCGCACGTCCTGACAGCCTGCGCCAGTAAGCAGTTTCGTCCCATC
>DAOQPR010000104.1:0-8922 GCA_035333265.1 Anaerolineales bacterium | reverse complement strand
CGGCTTTTTCCTTTTCCTGCTTATTCAGGTAATCTCCACCATAGCGGACGATGACCTCATTCATACGGAATGAAAAAATGCTATTGATCGTTGCAGGGAACGCCATCACCAAGCCAATGAGACCATATCCGGCGGGTCCCAGCAGGCGGGTTGCCATGATGCCTTGCACCACACTTAATCCCATAGCGATGGTGTTATTGCTAAATAATGATCCGCTGGAACGCATCACTTTGGCAAAAAGCGGGTCATTTTTGAATTTGGAGAGGAGGGACATTGAAATTTACGTATTACGCATTACGAATTACCCCATCTCCCCGTGATGCATAATTCGTAATGCGTAAAAATCTGCTTATGGCGTGAGAATATCCTTCGCCCATTCACGATTTTCGTTATACCATTCGATCAGGTTGCGAATGCCTTCACGCAACTTAACTTGTGGATCCCACCCAAGAACGTTGCGGGCTTTGGTCACATCTGCCTGATTCATGAACATATCTGCCAAATTGGGTGGACCATATTGAACGTTCGCTTTTTTACCGGTCAGGTCTTCAACCAGGGTCACTAAATCATTGATGGAAATGACCTCATGCCCACCAAGATTTATGATCTCATACCCAAGTGGTTTGAGAGCTGCGATCGTTCCACGGGCAATATCATCCACATAGGTAAAGCCGCGTGATTGATTTCCATCTCCGTTAATGCGGATCGGCTCGCCTTCCATGATCCACTTAACAAAACGGAATATGGCAAGGTCAGGTCGCCCGGCAGGTCCGTATACAGTAAAGTATCGAACCACAGTCGCATCGATGCCAAACAAGTGATGGTACGAATGAACCAACGCCTCGGCACCTTTTTTGCTGGCTGCATAAGGCTGCATGGGTTCGCTGCTGGATGCGGTTTCAGGTGTTGGGTATTGCGGATTCTCTCCATAAATACTGGATGTGGAAGCCATAACGATCTTTTTACAGCCATACTGACGGCAGACTTCCAACATATTCAAGGTGCCGGTCACATTTGATTCCAGAAACACCCAGGGATTCTCGACACTGTAGCGCACACCAGCCCGTGCCGCAAGATGAATGACACCATCGAGTTTTTCATCTTTGAACAACTCGATGCAGGATTTCTCAGAAATGTCGCGGCGATGGAACTTAAATCCTGGTAGTGCCTGCAATTTCTTCAGGCGGTATTCCTTCATACGTGGATCATATGCATCATTGACATTATCGATACCAACGACGGTATGCCCCTGCTCCAATAATTTATGTGAAGTGTGCGAGCCGATAAACCCAGCAGCTCCCGTAACCAGATAATTTGCCATGATAGTTAAAGTCTTTCCACATTTGCGAACTTGCCAAGCTTGCCGGTCGCGTTGCGGCTATCGAAAACAAATTTGGCAGATTTAATAATCGCTTGGTAATCATATACTTTGTGATTGGTTACAATTACTACTGCATCAGCTTCTTCTACAGCCTTCATCACATCATTCACGCTGTCCATTTGCCAGCCGTCATATTCATGATGAATATGCTGAATATATGGGTCATGGTATTCGACCAATGCACCTTTTTTGCGTAATAAGCCGATCACATCCAATGCAGGCGACTCACGCACATCATCGATGTCAGGTTTATAGGCTGCACCTAATACTAAAACTTTTGAACCTTTCAAAGTCTTGCCAAGATCGTTCATTGCTTCAAGTACACGACTGACAACATAGCGCGGCATGTTTGTGTTGATCTCAGAGGCCAATTCGATAAATCGGGCATTGTAGTTGAATGAACGCATTTTCCATGAAAGGTAAAGTGGATCAATCGGAATACAGTGCCCGCCCAAGCCAGGGCCTGGTGTGAACTTCATGAAACCAAAAGGCTTGGTCGCTGCAGCATCGATCACTTCCCAAACATCTACCCCCAAAAATTCGCACATGATGGTCAGTTCATTGACCAAACCGATGTTGATCATGCGGAAAGTATTTTCAAGAAGTTTTGACATTTCAGCAGCTTCTGCAGTGGAGACATGATGTACAGTCTTAATCGCGCCTTCATACCATGCGGTTGCAACCTCCCCGCACTCATGCGTGATACCGCCCATAACTTTGGGTGTGTTAATGGTAGTCCAATCCTCGCGGCCTGGGTCAACACGCTCAGGAGAAAAGGCCAGAAACCAATCTTCTCCTACAATCAAGTTGTGTTCTGTTCCAAGCTTTGGTAGAAGGAGTTCGCGTGTTGTACCCGGGTAGGTGGTAGATTCAAGCACCACAACCATCTCCTCGTGCATATATTTGCTTAATTCTTCCATGGCTGAAATAATGAACGACATATCCGGGTCACCAGTTTGGCGAAGTGGTGTGGGTACACAAATGCTAACGGCATCCATTTCTTTCAGAATGGAAAAATCTGTAGTTGCATCGAGCTTTCCAGTCTTTACCAGGTTGTTAACAGCCTCCGTTTTTACGTCAGGAATATACGATAATCCCTTTTTTAGTGAATCCACCTTTCGCTTATCTGGGTCGATTCCTGTGACATGAAAACCCGCCTCACCGAACACTACAGCTAGGGGCAGGCCGACATACCCAAGTCCAAGAATTGCAACTTTAGCTGTCTTCTCTCGTAATTTCTTAATTAGAGAATCTTTTCTTGACATATTTAATTGGTCCTTTCAATAACTTTTATGTAGTCAGAATAATTTTAGTTGTTTTGGTTTCTCTATGGAAAGAGAACTTGTTTCTTTGTTTTGTATAACAATCTTTTTACCTAATGCCTGGCGTGCTTCGTTCAACTGATTCGGCAGGTTTGCAAAGTCTGCCAGGATGGAGGGCCGTAATGCTGGTTGATGCAATGCTGCGGCTGGATGGTACATGGGAATGATAAACCTTCCGCTAATATTTTGCATTTGTCCATGAACGGAAGTGATCTTTGCGCCGGGAAAATATTTACCCATCGAAATGCGCCCCAATGTCACAATGATACTCGGATTTATCGCCCGAATTTGCGCCTCCAGGTATTCATCGCACATTGCCAATTCTTCAGGTTTTGGGTCACGATTCCCTGGCGGGCGGCACTTGACCACATTGGCAATGAATACATCTTCGCGTGTGATATCTGCCTGGGCTAATAATTGATCCAAAAACTTACCCGATGCCCCTACGAATGGCCGCCCCTGCTCGTCTTCATGAAAGCCTGGCCCTTCTCCAATGAACATGATCTCCGCATTTGCAGAGCCCTCGCCTGCAACCACTTTCTTGCGTGCCTCATGCAAGGCGCATTTTGTACAGGTCGCAACATCCCGGGCAAGTTGGGCAAGGGTTTCCTCGGCGTTCATGTCATTCTCCAGAGAGGTGATCCAACCCATTTAAAGACATTAGGATGGCATCCTCGTTATTATCCTTGTAATATTCCTTCCGGCGCCCATCTTCCACATAACCAAAACCATGATACATCTTCAACGCCGCCTGGTTGCTTGCGCGTACCTCAAGGATCGAGCTTGTGGCGCCTTCTGCTTTGGCGGCCAACAGGGCATGAACTAACAATCTTTTGCCGATCCCTCTTTCACGAAAGTCCGGGTGTGTGGCAATTGTGGCAACATGCAATTCATCCACAAGGAGCCAACTCACTATCATGGCCACGATCTGCTTGTCTATTACAGCCACCCAACAGCGGGAGGATTCATTATCCATTACCTCGAACCTGAACGAGCGTGCAGGCCAGGGCAGGGAAAAGGAAACCTGATCGATCACCACCACCTGATCAAGATCATCCTCGGTCATTTTGCGAATATATAAACCAGACAGGTCTGTATGGGGATTGGGCGGCACTAAGTTCATTCTCGCAGACCAGTCAGTTCTTAAGGATCATTGGATCGGCGTACCTGCCACATGCAAATAGATCGGCGCAAGCGTTGCCGCCTCATCCACCTGGTTGTTCTGCCAGCGTTCCCAGGCCAATTCGGCCAATACGGCTGGACGTTTCATGCAATAAGCAGGCGAAGCCAGCGAAACTTTTTTCTTTTTTGAAAATTTCTTTCTCTCTTCCGACGTCAATTCACCCGCAACCATGACCGGACTCTCGATCTCATTCAACAACTCATCCACCGTTCCGCTTCGCACCCCGCCTTCGGCCTGCCACTGTTTCTCAACATTTTTATACACACTGAAAGCGATTCGCGTCCGCCCAGCCTGCAGAATCGTGATAAGGGGATGTTTTGCCAGGGGCTGGGCTGCTGCAATTACATCCAGGGTCGGAATTCCAACCACTGGCATATTTCGAGCCAGCGCTATTCCCTTCACCAGTGACAAACCAACTCTCAAGCTGGTGAACGAGCCCGGCCCAATCGCTACCCCCAAGGCAGTGACCATGGACATCGTAACACCACAGCGTTTCAAAAGCCCGGAAAGCGCCGGGGAAAGTTCCGTTGTGTGATGCTGGCGCGATGTCCACGCCATTTCGCCGAGGACATGTTCACCATCATATAAAGCCAGCCCTACCTGAGCTGTGGAGGTATCAACAGCCAGAAGCATTATGCCCCTCCAAACATGGATTGACGGATCGAGTCCAACAGGTCATCGTAACGTTTACCGTGTGCGTGAAAGTTCATTTGGCGTTGTTCTTCGGCCGTATGCTCAAGATTGATCCAAAGATTCTCGCTGGGGATCAGCCCGTTCAGCTTTTCAGGCCATTCCACGATCAACACACCCTGAGCGAGCATCGAGTCGAGGTCGAGTTCCTCAGCTTCCGGCACAGAGTCGAGGCGATAGGCATCCAAGTGAAAGAGCTGGCTGCCATCGGCCCGTCGATACATGTTGACAAGGATAAAGGTCGGGCTGGAGACTGAATCGAGGGAACCCCATCCCTGCGCCAAGCCCTGGGTGAACGTGGTTTTCCCGGCGCCTAAATTCCCTTGCAGGCAGATGACATCCCCGGGTTTGAGATGGCTTCCAAGGCGCATACCAATACGGCGCGTCTGTTCAGGGCTGCGGCTGAAGAATTCCAGCATGTGGGCATCAAGAATGGGCATGACGATTTAATTATACCTCTTGAATTAAAGACAAATCCCGAAACTGCGGCTTCGGGATCGATGATGTTATTTTTTTGGAGGTTTCCCCGGCAGTATCTTATTGATCTCGCGGGTGATCCTCTGTGGAATATCGTTGATCTCTTTGGATATCCTTTGTGGAATTTCATTCAGCTGTTTGGGCATTATGCGTTTAAAGAGATTGCCGCGCCAATTCTGCAGAATGGCTTCCATGTATAGTTTTTCGAGCGCCTTCACCTGTGCTTCGATGGAGTATTTTTCACTGAGAGCGAGCGAATGTTGACCAAAGCGTTTCAATCGTTCCCGGTCAGGGAGTAGATCAGCGAGTACATCGGCATATTTTTTCACATCGAGCGGAACTTCGTAGCCATTCAACCCTTCCTCCAGCATCCCTTCAAAGGCTTCGTCACGTACGGCCACGAACGGCAGGCCCGACGCAATGGCCTCGATGACGGAGATGGGATGCACCTCGGTTGTAGAGGCAGAGAGGAAGACCGTGGCGTCATGCAAAATATCGGGCAAGTCGCTCCGTTTGACCATGCCTAGAAAATGAACCCGGTCTTTTGCACGAATGGAAGCGACTTTTGCCTCGACGCTTTTACGAGCGCTGCCATCTCCGGCGAAGACAAGGCGGGCATTGGGCACCCGTTCTGCGACCAGGTCGAAGGCTTCCACAATGAACTCAAGCCGTTTCTCCGGGTCCATGCGCCCAACGGTGAGCAGAATCGGCGTATCTGCCGACAACCCCAGCCTGTTGCGCAGCGCGCCGGGATTTTTAACCTCCTTGAACATGCTCAGGTCAATTCCATTTGGGATGATGCTGATGGGCTGTTTCACTTTTTGATTGATCAACAAGCGATGAAATTTTGGCGAGGGGACGATGATCTGATCGCCCAGGTTGGTGGATGTCATACTAAACCAGCTTGCCGCGCGCTTAATAAGCCCGGTGCCGCCGATGAACTTGATGTAGTGGGTGTAGTCGGTAATGGAGGTGTGGTAGGTATAGATCAATGGCAGCCGCTTGGTGGAGGCGGTGAGATAGGCCAGCAAACCCATGCTTGCCGGGCTGTGCGCGTGCAGTACGTCGAAATGTTCGCGGGTGAGCTTCCAGGTGGAGCGCGGCGTGCCCAGTACGGCCACATAAATGGGCGGGTTATTCAAATACTTAAGCGATGGCAGGCGCATTACATTCGGTTCGTTATCCTTATAACCGGGAAAACGCGGCGCAAAAATGGTGACCTGATGTCCGCGTTTTTTCAACCCCTCTGAGATCATTTGCAACGACACGGCGACACCATTTACCTGTGGGGCATAGGTATCAGTGAACAGACCGATGCGCATTGAACCAATGGGCATTTCCGAGCTGGTTGTTTCCATGCAATCTCCTTGTGATTAAGCCTGGGGGTCGTTGGGAAGGGTTTGCGCCTTTTCCCTTTGCTGTTGAGACAAATTTGTTTTTATGCGTTTCGCGAGTTCGCGGCGGGTGAGCATGACACGATGTTGACAGCCCTTGCATTCGAGCCCAATATCTGCGCCAAGGCGGACGACCGTCCACTCATACGAGCCGCAGGGATGCGGTTTGCGCAAGCGCAGGTGGTCGTTCATTTGCAAATCGGGAAGCATGGAGAGGATTATATACCAACAAGACCTGACAGGTTTTTGACGAAGTTCCCGAAAGGGAAGCCTGTCAGGTCTGATCCTCCCTAGGAAATATTTCCCACCTGCCGGGTGAAAACTTTCCTTGAAGGAATCTTTTTAACGAACATAATGGGAGATGAAGATAAGAAATGGAGGCAGGCATGAACAAGGAATTCACAGTCAAATTTTGGGGAGTACGCGGAAGTTATCCCACACCGGGGGCGGGCACGGTGAAATACGGCGGCAACACCGCCTGTGTGGAGATCAATGCGGGCGGGCGTATCATCATCCTTGATGCGGGCACGGGCATCATTCCGCTGGGGCGTGAGCTGGCAAAACGCCAGAACCTTGAACTGTTGATCCTGCTCAGCCATTTGCATCATGACCACACGCAGGGCTTCCCGTTCTTCGTCCCGGCTTATATGCCGAAGGCAAAATTGCACATCTACGGTCCTGGCGGCACCGCCGAGACGGTGAAACAGGTGCTCGAGCACAATCAATCTTCAGATACCTTCCCGATCAGTTTACGTGATATGGCGTCATCGAAAGATATTCAATCGCTGCGCGAGTCGCAGGTGGTGGTTTGGGACGAGGATGGAGTCCGGGTTGTTGAATCAGCTTCAGGCACGAGTCGCGAGGCGGTGGTCATCCGTATTCACAAATCGTATGCGCATCCCGGCGGCGTGTATCACTATCGCATCAGCTACCAGGGCAGGTCGGTTGTGTATGCCACCGATACCGAAGGCTATGTGGGCACGGATCGCAAGCTGGTGAATTTTTCGCGCGATGCCGACCTGCTCATTCATGATGCGCAATATTCGGATGAACATTATTACGGAAGCCTGGCGGGATTTCCCTCCACGCAGGGATACGGCCACTCGACGGCGACGATGGCGGGGCAGGTGGCCGCCTCCGCCGAAACGGGACAATTGATCCTGTTCCATCATGACCCGGCCTACGCTGACGATTGGGTGACAGCCCAGGAAGCCGCCGCGAAGAATGTCTTCCCCGATTCGCTTGCGGCCTACGAAGGATTGGAGATCGACCTTCCGAAGTCTTTCAATGAGATTGCAACTTCATCGAAATTGAGCGGAACTTCGGAAGGCATTCGAGAAAGGGCAGTAAAATATGCTGCGCATGACTGAACTTAAGAAAGACGATACCCGCAATATTCTCTCGGACATTCGCCTGTTCGAGGGACTGACGCCCACACAACTGGATTGGGTGGCGCATCGCGCGCATCGGCGTGTGTTCCCCAGCGGAAAGAATGTGATGCTGATCGAACAGCCGGGTGAGGCGGTTTATGTCATTTTGCATGGCACGGTAAAGGTCTATACGGAGCAAGGCGGGCGTGATGCGATCCTTTCCATTTTGGGCAGCGGCGACTTGATCGGTGAGATGAGTCTGATCGACAGTGTGGGCCGCTCGGCCAGCGTGGTGACTCTCGAAGACTCGCTCATGCTGTGGATGGATAAGACCACCTTTTATTACATGCTCGATAACTTCCCGTTGATCGCGCGTAATCTGGTGAAGATCCTCTCGGCGCGCGTGCGGCTTTCGGATCAGATGATCCAATCGCTGGCCACGCTGGATGTGAACGGACGGGTGGCGCGTCAATTGCTGGCTTTTGCCGAACGCTATGGCCAGGATGTGGATGGCGGATTAAAGATCCGCATTGCCTTGACGCAGGGCGATATTGCCGACCTGGTGGGTGCCTCGCGCAAGCGTGTAAATCAGGCAATGGTGTTCTTCAAGGAACAGACTCTGGTGACCACGGATAGCGATGGCCGGATCGTCATTCAAGATAAGAATGGGCTGGCGAAGTTTTGTGATTGAGTTGGTCGAGTCGTCTGATAGTCACGAGGTTGGTTAATTTGATGGTCAAACAGCCGTGGGTTGTCTTTGGATAACTTGCGGCTGTTTTTGTTTCCGGCCTGTTAAGTAACCCAAGTTGCCACCTGCATGGATTTCGCTAAAAAATTTAACGCAAAGGCGCAAGGTCGCAAGGGAAAAGCCATTAAATCTTAGCGTCTCCCTGGCACCGCCCGCCAGGGCAGGTGTGGCGACTTTGCGTTAAAAATCTTGGCCAACCTCGCCAAAGTATACAAGGAGGCAACTTGAGTTAAGTAAACCGGTGAATGTTCCTTCACAAAATATTGATCGTCGACCGCAGACCATAGACTGCGATCAGTCGTCGGCGGTCTGCTTGTCGTGGCCAAATTCTTTTGGCATTTCACCTGGAAAAGCTCA
>DAOQPR010000103.1:0-8936 GCA_035333265.1 Anaerolineales bacterium | reverse complement strand
GAGGTGAGTTTGTTTTGTGCTTTGAATATTACGGTTCTTCAGTGAAAGGCATCAGCGGTGTGACATCTTCACCGGGTTGCTTGAGGACTGTCTCGCCAGTGGGGCTGGGATGCAGATTGATGTTGAGGGAGCGGATGCGGAAGAAGTCGTTTGTACCTGCAAAATTCACATTGAGGAAAATCAATACATAATCATCGGCATGGAAAAGGGTTGGTGTGGGTAGTCCATAAGTCCGACACAATTCGTCGTTACGATCAGTAAAATCTGTGAATTGTGCAGAAGAGCCACCACTAGAACCATCGATCAGATAAATATGAGCATCATAAAGAGTTGTCCCTGGATCCGTAGCGTCATAACACATGCGGAATCCATCCAGATACATGCCCGTCCCATAAAGAACACTTGGTACGGGAATGGAAGCGATATAGCCATATGTACCATTATTGCCTGTAGGCGGGCGGAATTCAGCATAGCTGATTAAGCTGCTTATTCGCTGTGTGCCGCCAGCATTGGGAACCCAGACAGTGGAACCAGCATTAATTGTCACGCCACCGGTCATGTTTGCGTCGGCATAGGCTTGAGCACTCGCCAGGGTGGCTGCATCTTGAGTATCTGCGTAGGTTTTGGCATCGGCCAGGGTGGTGGCATCTTTGGCAACCACAAAATCGTGAAGCTTTTGAATAAAGACGGCCACTTCGGCGCGGGTAATGCTGTTATCTGGCTTGAAGGTGCCATCCGGATAACCGCTGGTCAGGCCGTTGTCCTTCATCCAACAAATAAAGTTCTCAGCCCAGTGGGTGGTGACATCCGTGAAACAATCCTGCGATGCAGCACCGGCAGAGCCAGCCATGAATCCAAGCGATAGTAATACGACTGCCAGGGTGGATAACAATAAATACGACTTTGTTTTCATTTGCATTCTCCTATTAAGATGACGAATAAAATATCCGCACTGCGGCGGTGTTGACATTTTATGGAAAGGAGGGGATGCATACAACCGTACTTTGGTTTGATTTTGCCCCATTTTTTCTAGTACATTGGTTGGATAAAAAAACAGGAATGGATCGTAAGCCATTCCTGTTTTTATCCTGAATTTTGATTTAGTTAACGTCAATAATGGATAAGGAGAAAAGCAAATTCTCGGACACGGAAAAGACGGATTTCACTGATTCTCACGGATAAAACCTCTTAAAAATCCGTGTTTTACCGTTCCTTCCGTGTAATCCGTGTACATGTTTTTTTTATCCATTACTCACGTTAGTTACTTTCTTGAATGATCGGTGTGACGTATTTCTCTAAAACAGCGAGGCTGATCTCACCCGACCACGCCAGCCGAACCGTGCCTGAGCGATCGATCACATACGAGTTTGGCAGGCTGCCGTTGCCAATGGCTTTGAGCGAAGCGCCATTCGGGTCGAGCCAGACTGGGAACTTTAAGTCGAGGCTCGTTGCAAAGGCTATCACATCTTCCCTGGGGTCTCCCGCTTCGACGGCGATCACGGTGAAACCCTCTTCTGTATGGGTATCGTGAAATTTCTTGAGTGAGGGCATTTCCGCTTTGCAGGGCGGGCACCAGGTGGCCCAGTTATTCAACAACACAACCTTGCCCTCAAAATCGGCGAGTGCTTGTGTGTTGCCTTCGAGATTTTCCAGGGCCAGCTCCGGCGCAGGAAAATTGACTTCCACAGGGGTTACCGAATATTCACTTGCTGAGGTTTGGGCGGCGGAGTCTATCCCTTTTGGGGTTAGAAGGAAGGTCAACGCTATGCCGATCAGGACCAGGCCAATCCCAATGATTGCATTGAGCCGATTCTTTTGTTCATGCAGTTTGCGGAATTTTTTTCTACTCATGGTAACTCAATTCGCAATGGCGCGTTTGATCTCAGCCAGCATGCGCCCTTCAGGGTATGCACCGACGGTGATGCCTTTGCCTGCGTTGATGACGGTTTGCGGCACACCCTGCACCCGGAACTGATTTGCCAGGTCGGGGAATTCCATCGCGTCCACAGCTTCGGCGCGGATCATGCCGGGATTTTCCATGGCCATTTTGTGCGCAAGCAACACGGCTTGCGGGCAGTGTGGTCAGGTAGGGGTGACGAAGACTTGCAAGTGAATGGGTTTGCTCAGAGATTTGAGAAAGTCTCGGGTCTCGGCACTCAGGCCTGAGTCCCGTTTGGAGGCGAGCAGAATATCTGTGATCAAGGTGCTGAATTCGTATCCAGCCGGGATGCCGGAGAATTGAATCCCCAGGTCGAGGATTTTTTCACCATCCTTGACTGCGATCACAATGGCAGGCGCTTTATCTACATTGAACTCTGCGGCCAGCACAGAATCCGCCTGCAGGTCGTAAATGGAGAGACTTATCCGCTCATCGAGTTCACTGATTTCTGTGAGCAGTTGTTGGGTCTCGCCGCAGTATTGACATTCCTCCTTCGTGCCAAAATAGAGGATTTGCACAGGGTCGGTCAAATTGGAAAAAGCCTGACGGATCTGCCCTGTGACTTGTTCGTTCAAAAGTTTTTCCATAAAAGCTCCAATGTTTGGTATGACTTTTGGATGCAAACCAAGTAAAAAAGTTACACCTGCCGCCATCTGGAGGTTGTGTAGAATGCCCGTAGTGGATATACTACCTCTGCAACTTTTCAGAGAAACCATCATCCAATGAATGAAGAACTAAAACCGGAATTTTCCATCGAAGCCTTGCGTGCTGGCGACCGCGCCGAATTTGCGCGTGTGGTGGATGCCTACTCAACGCCGATCTACCGCCTTGGGTTGAAGATGTTGGGCAACCCGCAGGATGCCGAGGATGTACTTCAAAATACGTTTTTGAATGCGCTGACTCATCTCGACTCTTTTGAAGGCCGCTCCAGCATTTCGACCTGGCTCTATCGCATCGCCTCCAACGAAGCCCTGATGCTGATCCGCCGTAAGAAGAACATTATTAACATCGACGATTTTCAGCCGGAAGAGGAGGATGCTCCATTACCCGAAATCTTTGTCGATTGGAGCGCCCTGCCTGAGTCTGAACTGCTTTCCGGTGAATCAAAAAAAGCCCTGGATGAGGCCGTTAAGAAACTTCCCGAACCTTTGCGCATGGTATTTCTCCTGCGCGATATCGAAGGACTTTCCATCAAAGATACGGCCGAGATTTTGAACCTGACTGAAACGAACGTAAAGACTCGTTTGCTGCGCGCCCGCATGTCTTTGCGTGAAAATTTATCGACCTATTACAGCGAGCGCATGACCCGAGAGGAGAAGACGAATGGCTGACCATCTGCATGAAAACTGCCAGGCCCTGCTTGGCTCCCTTTCAGAATATATTGACGGTGAATTACCGGCTGATCTCTGCCGTGAGATCGAGAAACATCTTGAAGGATGTACGAACTGTCGAGTCGTGTTGAATACCACCAAACGGACAATTGACCTTGTGCAAATTCCAGTGCAGGAAGAAGCCATCCCCGAAGATATGCGCGAACGCCTTTTCAAACGCCTCCATCTCGACGATTACCTGAATCCTATACCGTGACAGGTTATACACTGATGTTTTTTTCAAACACTCTGCTGAAACAAACACATCCCGGCTTATGCCGGGATGTGTTTGTGATCTGAAACATTATACGATCATGGCGCAATAGGTGCAGGTGCGTTTGTTGTAGTGGGCGTATAGATCAATAGTGTACGTCCAATTTTTATCCCTTCTCCTGCCGGCCACTCACCACCAACAAGAATCGTGATAAATGAATCGGGATCTAGTTGAACCGGGGGGAAAGAATAATAGATACATGCCGATGAGTTGGTTTTTTCGGCCAAATCAACAAAAAAGGTATTAAGAATTGGGGTAAGGCTGCTTGTTTGGGTTATCTTTGCAAGGCTGATATTATTAATTTTTACTGGCCCTACTTCATAGCAAAATTCCATCCCAGAAAGGGCTATGCTTTTCCCGTATTGAGCAAGTGGTTGTGTCGGCGAGGCCGTTAGGTAGTAGGTTCCAGCAAGGGTATTGAATATCCCAACACTGCCAGCATCATAGGCAAATGTTAAATCATTGTTGTTTACGTAATAGCTTTTCCATTCCCCCAACCCAACGCTAATTTGAATTTGCCCGGTGGATGGAGGGACTTCGGCTGCTTTTTGCAGGAAGACGGCCATTTGTGCGCGGGTCACGTAATCTTCTGGGCCATAATTTCCGTTCGAGTACCCGGATGTGATGCCATTGGCCTTGAGCCAACAGATAAAGGTCTCTGCCCAGTGACCGTTGGTATCCGGAAAACAGCCAGTTGCAGCTTGTACGTTTCTAAAGGAAAACGCCAAAGATAACATAACGAGCAACATACCAAATAGGACAATCATCTTTTTTTTCATACTTAACTCCTTTGGGTAAAATGGTTTAATATACAGCGATAATGTCTGTGATTATGGGGCCGACGATTGGGGAAAAGAAGAGTTGGCGATTAAGGCGATGGGGTCAAATAAGGGAGCGGGCTCAAATGCAAGCACACTTCGCCGTAGTTTGATCATATCCTGACCAGACCAGCTGGTTTCAAGCGCAATGCTGATAAAGGAATTTCCATCGAGCAGAGTTGTGGGAATGGAATAAAAAATACACTGAGAATCTGTTCTTTCTGTCGGATCCTCCAACAAGGTGGTTGTATTTGCAATCGCGCTATTAGTCTGAGATGTTTTGATCACATTGATCTTTGTTATTTTTGCCGTGGGATAGGCACTGTAACATAACCCAAATCCGGTTAAGTTCAGGCTGATGCCATACATGATCAAAGGCTGTGCCGGGACGGCTACGATGTAGTAGCCACCACCATTTCCATGGTTCGATACATAAACTGAGGATTCGTCATAAAAAAAGGATAATGCTTCATTGTTGATATAGTGATTTTTCCATTCGCCCTGCCCTATACTTACCTGAATTTGTCCGCTGGAGGGCGGTACTTCGGTAATACGTCTAAGAAAAACGGCCATTTGTCCACGGGTAACATAATCATTTGGGCCAAATGTGCCGTTGCCATAACCGCTGGAAATACCCGCATCCTTTAGCCAGCAGATATATTGCTCGGCCCAATGCCCGGAAATATCAGTAAAACATCCCTGGGCTGCAGCCAGAATGGGATGACCCATCATGCCCGCACTGGATAGTACAAGCAGGAAAACCCCTAAAAATAAGATTTGCCTGGACTTCATTTTCTCTCCTGTAGTTAAGTTTATTTTGAAATGGAATGATTTATTCTATGATTCCCCCAGGCGCATTTCAAGCCGTACTTTGGTTTGATTTTGGTAATTCTTATAAATTAAACTTTGGTATGTAATTGACTCCAGGGAGCAACACCACACTTTTCCATGCCAGTTCAAGATCTTGGACGGACTTTGCTAGCTCTGCTTCTGTATTCCCCGGGTGCGAAAGAATACGATTGACCTGCTGAATATATTCAGATGGCAATTTGGGAAATGAAGCAACGGTTTCCATTACCTTTTTGTCGCGCATGAAATACCTTTCATTTAGAGCAAAGAGAGCCTGGGTAATGTTGGAGGCTGCCCGGGTCAGGCATCCTACCGTATTGTAAATATCTCCCTTTTCGGCGAAGCCCCGCGCATGAATGATCGTAAATTCGGCTGACCAAAGGGAATCTTCAATAACTTTTTGTTTTAACTTGGGTGGATATATATCAACGGCGCGTTTAAGCTCGGCGATAAGCGATTTCGGATCGTAAAGTGGAATACAAATCTGCGTTTCAGCCAGATAGATCACACTGTAGAAACCATAGGCAGGCTGTTGGTCATAGTCATGGTGGGAAATCCCTTGATTCGCTTCGGTGATCGTCCGCCGCACCTGTTCCAGATTTCGATACAAAAAGTCGACTTTCCCCTGTTCTGTATGGATCCAGGCTCCGCCATTAACCCAGGCACCCCAGCCATAAAAACCAGTGACAGTCGCAGTCCCATCGGCGGAAGCTTTCTCTGCAATCTGTCGAATTTCGTCGATGGAAAATGGATTCGCCGGGTCATAATACAGGCCGATATCCATGTCAGATTTTTCATGGTGCGTTCCGCTGGCATAGGAACCTCCCAAAACGATGGCAGATACCCCGGCCACCCGGCTGAGTTGACCAACCAGGTCTTCGAGAAGCAATGACTTGTTATGCGGGAGATTTAATATCTTGTTCATTCTTTGCATGCTTTCCAGTTGTTATTACTTGACGATCAACATAATTACCCAAAGAAAAATGGCCAGCCCAGCGTGCAGGACGTCGCGTCGAACATAATTTTCGACATCCTCATTCAGCAGGCCAATTTGAACCGCCATATACGAATAAAAATTGAGATATGGCGAGAAGAACGGGCTGGCGGCTAATGCATAATACATATTTTTTTTACGAATTGCAAGCCATAAAAACATTAATCCAAACGGTATTCCGTACGGGAATATACTGCGATTCCAAACTTCGAAACTGTTTGAAGAGTTGAAAAACCGATTTATGAAAAGTGAAAAAACGACTATTGAAATTAAATATCCAATGGTTACAGGAGCAAGGGCAATAATAATTTTTTTTATATCTCTTTCGATCAGCGATGTAATAAAAATATATAACGCCACCCCAATGCCAATTTGCGGCTTTATTAGCAGGCCAAATAGCGACCAAGTTGGCGGCAAAAAGATCGCTGGATATAGAAGCGATTCGATGTTGGCGGCTATTATGGAACCAATAACTGTGGGGGAAAGTAGGAAGAAAATCGTGGTTCGCGGATTGTTGCCCAAGCGATACGAAACGAAACCAATCGATAATAGACTAAGGACAAAAGCCAGTCCGCGTGATAAGTTAAACGGCAGGATTGCAAAAGGAATCAGAATAAGGGCTGTCCAGGGCGGGTAACGAAAGCTTTCGTTTTCATAAAGAGGGGCGCCTGTTAATATGCTTCTGCCAATCGGGTAATAAGTCGCATGCCAGTCTGCATCGGGTAAAAATGATGCAAGATAAACAGCCGCCACAAAAATAAATGCCAAAAGTGCCCATCTATACATTTGCGAAATTCTTGTGGTCTCAGGTTTCATAGTATGCGGTTACTCTTTGTTACCCATGCCAATCTATTTTTTAATAACCACAGCATTTGGTAACTTTTTTATTCGTGAGTCAGAGAAAATTCTGTATGGAATGCCCATGGTCACAAATTGGGCCTTCTCTCTTCTCAAAAAAGCGTAATTTGTGACCACGCTGGGTATAATACATTATGTAAGCTTTTTAAATTATAAGCTATTCATTCTTGTTGATGTAGAACCATATTTTCATCAAATTCTAGAATTGACCTCTTTCATCTCATGAAACTTGTCACCACCTCCCAAATGCGTGCCATTGAAAAAGATGCCGACTCCAATGGCGTCTCATATGCTGAATTGATGCAAAACGCCGGGCGCAGCCTGGCCGAGATCATCCATGCTGTTGGGCAGGAGGGCGGCTGGGATACCATCACCGGCATCATTGGTTCGGGGAATAATGGCGGCGATGCGCTGGTCGCTCTCACCTGGCTTGCCGGTGCGGGCTGGCGAACGTATGCCATACTCGTTAATCGCAATAACGCACAAGACGAATTGGTCGATGAGTATCTTCAAGCAGGCGGCGAACTTTCCCGTTTTAATGACGCCACTAGCCCTGAGACTCTCGCACGATTTTTGGAAGACTCCGATATCCTTTTGGATGGGCTGCTTGGGACCGGGATCAAACTTCCCCTGAGAAAAGAGGCGGCGCTTATCCTCCAAACGGCAAAACTTATTCTTACCAGCCTCGAAACCCCGCCCTACATTATTGCTGTTGATTGTCCTTCCGGTGTTGACTGTGACACCGGCGCTGCCGCTGATGAAACTCTCCCTGCCGATCTTACGGTTACAATGGCCGCTGTCAAACAGGGCTTGCTCAAATTGCCCGCTTTTGAATACACTGGCAGCTTGGAAGTCGCTGATATTGGCCTGCCTGAAAATTTGGATTCGTGGAACAACCTGAAGACCCAAGTTGCAGATTGGGAAATGATCTCCAATTTTTTGCCAGAACGAACCCCCGCCTCCCACAAAGGGACATTTGGTACCGCCTTCGTGATGGCTGGTTCAACATCCTATACCGGGGCTGCATTGCTTGCGGGCAAAGCAGCTTACCGTATTGGCGCAGGCCTTGTGACCATGGCCATACCCGACGTGTTACATGCTGTGCTGGCTGGCCACCTACCCGAAGCGACTTGGGTACTCCTGCCGCATGAAGATGGTTTTATATCATCGTCAGCTGTTGCAAAGGTGCGCGAAAATTTTTCACGCGCCACCGCTTTCTTAATCGGCCCTGGCTTCGGGGACAAACATACGACCGGCTCATTTATTGAATCTTTGCTCCCAAATCTAACGCTTCCCACCGTTATAGATGCCGACGGTTTACGTCACCTTGCCCGCATTGACCATTGGTATAAGAAACTTTCCGCGCCTGTTGTCCTCACTCCACACCCTGGAGAGATGTCTGCTTTGACTGGATTATCGCGAGAAGAGATTCAGCTTGCTAGAGACGAAATCGCATGTCGCTATGCACAAGAATGGGGGCAAGTGGTGGTCTTGAAGGGTGCTTTTACCATCATCGCTGCACCCAATGGACACAGCACAACCATTCCTGTGGCCACTCCTGCTCTTGCTCGTGCCGGGACAGGGGATGTGCTGGCCGGGCTGATCACCGGGCTGCTTGCCCAGGGTGTTAAACCGTATGATGCGGCTCTTGCTGGCGCCTTTATCCATGCCCAGGCTGGCTTACTTGCTGCCAAAAAGTTGGGTACCACTGCTTCGGTGTTGGCAAGCGATGTGTTGGATGCTGTTCCTAATATCCTTGCTGCATGGGAATAAAAAACACACCTTGAAATTAAAACTTCAAGGTGTGTCATTACGGCGTTAGCTCTTTTTGCCC
>DAOQPR010000102.1:0-9029 GCA_035333265.1 Anaerolineales bacterium | reverse complement strand
TCCACTGTGGCAGATATGTATCAGAAAGTGTATGAAGCGGAACGTCCTGAAATTTTTTCAAAGTCGATCGGTTGGCGTGTGTCAGGAAGTGGTGAGGCAATTCGCATTCGAAAAGATAGTCACTGGAATGTGCCAGAGCCTGAATTGGTTTTGGTGATAAATCGTTATAACGAGATCGTGGGCTATTGCGCGGGCAATGATGTTTCGTCACGTGACATTGAAGGGGAGAATCCTTTGTATTTGCCGCAGGCGAAGGTCTATAATGGTTCTTGTGCTTTGGGGCATGGCATTTGGTTGTGCGAACCTGAGACGATCGCGGATATTCCGATCCGCTTGCAAATTAGGCGGGCAAATGAATTGATCTTTGATGGTGAAGCCAATACCGCCACCATGAAGCGGACTTTGCCTGAGCTGGTGGAGTTCCTTACACGTGAGTTGGATTTTCCGCAGGGTGTTTTTTTGATGACTGGCACATGCCTGGTGCCGGATGATTTCACTTTACAACCTGAAGATGAGGTTATGATTCAGGTCGGTGAGACAAGAATTCAGAATCGAGTTACAAGTTAATACGTCATTTAATTATTCTTTAAATGTCTCGCATAGGATCAAGATGAAACGACTTTCAGGAATTGCCTTGTTCGAAGCAGGGCTTGGTGATGTGGTTGATCGGATGATATGGAGCGGGGAAATTTTGCCATTCATCATTGTTGCCACTGACAGGCAAAAGGTGGGAGAGCGGCGCTTATTTTAGCAGTCGCCGGGAGGATCTTAATAGCAAAAAGAATAAACCAATAAAGATTAGGGCAAAGACAATTATGTTCAGTCCATTTGTGTAGGCGTCTCCGACGGCCAGACGGGAGATTGTGGTGATCGGTGAAATGTTCAACATGGTGCTCAGGCTGGCTCCAACAAGCAGGAGCAGAGAGTAAATGAATTGTGAACGTTCGCGGTCCTGAAGAAAGGATGCTGTGATGGCGGCGGCGGTAGAGGTTATCCCGGCTACGGTCAGGGCCATTACGAGGATCCAGGCTATGTTATTTATGGCGATATGATTGATATGTAACAAGGTGAGCCAGGCGCCGCATTGCACAATGGCGAGGATCACTGCAGCAACGATTTTTGCCCCGATCATTCCGCTGATGGTCAAGGGTGCCGAGAGCAGGGTTTGCAGAGTTTTGCCTTCCACTTCTTCTGTGATCATATCGATGGACATGCTGCCTGCAACGAAGGCAGGGAAGAACATCAGCATGGGGATGAGCACTGAATAGATGAATTCAAAGGAGGTGGCTGGTTTGCCCTTTAAGTCGTTGTAGCGGACTTCGATTCCTCGTTCGGCGCGAAGATGATTTTCATATTGCTTGAGCGGTTCCTGGATGACCATGCGGATCAATGAACTTAATGCATCGGAATCTGGCAGGTATAGTTTAACTTCCACCAGTCCATTTACATCTTTTGGCGTATCCAGCAGAGCGAGAACGTCGCCCTGGTAGAACGCACTCTGGGCCTCTGTCAGGGTAGGGAAGGTTGAGATGTTGAGTCCGCGTTCGGTTAAGAAGGAGGCGAGCGGGGCGTTTTCCTCGCCAACGACGCCAAGGTGAATCCCTTCGCCGCTGAAACGCATGATGGTATCTGCGTCATATAACGAGAGCATTCCCAATAACAGACTGGATGAGAATGAAGCAATAAATAATTGAATCAGGACGGCGATGATGATGGTTCGGTCACGTAGAACAGAACCGATCTCTTTTTTGACAACCGCAAAGAACGGACGGATCACATTCCACCTCGTGACATTACGTAAGAGTTGTAGATAAAGTGCAAAATCGTTCCGATTGCCAGGGCCAGCCAATAGGGAAATTTTAATTTGATGCGCAACAGATTTATTGAGGATGTGAAAATAAAATGCGCTGCCAGTGGAATGAGGAGGATCAAGCCTGCGCCAAACATTGCGCCAGATACATTGGCCTGCGCCACCACACTGATCGAGACCAACAGCAATAATTTTTCACCGATCAAAAATCCCAGCGCAGAGAGAAAGGACAACCATAAAATATCTTTCACCGATTTTAGCGTGCCATGTTCTGCCAATACAACAATGCCAATCGTCTTGACCACTTCTTCGATCAATGCTGAAGCGATCAGGGTAGCGCCAACGATGAGACCTACCGGCAGGTTTGTGGCGAACGCCAGCATTACTACCTGCGCCATATACACAACCGGGATGACCAGCAAACTCCACAGCATCACTGCGAACCAGGGCTTGGAATGTGCCATGATCAAATAAATGGCATCTCCGATCTTGCGCGTGATGGGCTTATAACCCATTAGAAATTCTTCGTTCAGTGTGCGCGTGCCTGTGAACATTGCAAAGACAAAGATCGCTGTCATGGGTAATGAGGGCAGTAAATATTCCCGCCAGCCGAAAGGCTCATCACGGTACATTTTCACTGCCAGGGTCAGCGGTGAAATATAGGCCAGGTCACTGCTGTTGGTGAACATGGCTGGGAAGACCAGATACGCAGTCGTCATTGTGGTTACAAACATGGCGATGAAGGTTGTATCTTTGAACGTGCGGTAGAACAACGGCACCATTAAATAGATTGCAAAGATGAACATGATGGTTGGGGCAAAGATCATCAGCGCCAGCGGAATATTTGCATTTGTCAGATATGCGATCAGGGTTGTTGTTGAAAGTGCAAAGACAGCATAAGGCAGCATCTTTCCGAGGATGATCTGAAATGGTGTTACAGGTGCAGAGAGCAGAATGGTCAGGCGTCGGTTGGCTTTCTCATCCATAAAGCTACTTGTAAAAAAAATGCTGATGAATGTGATCGGCATGATGTAGATCAATGTCAACAGCACCTGGGCAAAAGGGGCAGGCGGGGGAGTCAGCGATGGGATGATCACCTCCTCCGGCTTGACAGTTTGTGGAACCGAACCAGCCGCTTCATTCTCTGCTGGGGGCTGGGCGGCATTGAGATAGTTGACCCCCACCCGAAGCGGAAAGGCGTCATCTGCCGCAAAGGTATTCCCGACCCGCACCAGTTCCTCTTCTTCCATATATTGTTTAAGGGCACGTACTGCAAATTGCGACTTGTCATCCTCCCGTGAGAAAACCTCGGAACCAACGATCAACACATCGATGGACTGCTCCGCAAGCAGGGCTTGTCCCTCATCAAGGCCGACTTCTAACACTGAAAAGCGGCTGTCTTTGATCTCAGGCACATCACCTGAAACGCCTATTCGGTATAAGCCATTTCCCAGGGATACCGTATCCCTCAGAAAATAAGCAGAGACTCCCAACACACCCAGCAGCACGATCACCGCCAATGGGCTGGCGCCACCGCCGAATCGTTTCCGCAATCTTGTAATTTCACGCCATGCAATGACCAGAATTTGATTCATTTGTATCCACACAGTTCATGAGATAAAATTGGAACATGATTTCACTTACAGACGTTACCAAACGCTACGATAATACTACAGTCGTTGACCGGTTAAACTTACAAATCAATCAGGGAGAAATTGTCGGCATCATCGGCCACAATGGGGCAGGCAAAAGCACCACCATGAAAATGATCGCCGGATTGATAGAGCCTACCTCTGGGGATGTACATGTCATGGGCCAGGATATGGTCAAGCACAGCATTAAGGTCAAACAACGCATCGGTTACCTGCCAGAGGAAAGTCCATTGTATGAGGCGATGACCGCTCAACAATATTTGCTTTTCTTCTCTGAACTGTACCAAATGCCGCGTCATAAGGCATTATCGCGCATTGATGGCCTGTTGCAATCTTTGGGACTTGAACAAAGCAATAAACTTACAGGCGAATTTTCCAAAGGGATGAAACGCAAAACCGCCATTGCGCGGACGCTGTTACATGACCCTGAGTTACTTATTCTTGATGAGCCCAACTCCGGGCTGGACCCATTGACCTCATTTTTCATCATTAACTATCTTAAGCAACTGAAAAACGAAGGCAAGACTATTCTGCTAAGTGCGCATAACCTTTTTCATGTCGAAACCATCTGTGATCGGGTTGCGATCATAAAGAACGGCAAATTGCTCGTCTTTGACACAATGGATGCCATTCGTGGGCGGCTTGGTAAGCGCGAATATCAGGTCATCTTTCACTCAGACGATCCACTGGAATATGAACATGTCGGCGGCAATTACGTATTCCGCACACATGATGTGGATGGCATTGCCCACATGCTCGAGACAGTTTCAACGAAAGGTTGGACGCTGGTTGACCTATCCATGCGTGAATCGGCGCTGGAGGAGATTTACGTGAAATTAATGACAAGTTGAGGTGAGGGATCGCAGGATTGAATTTTTCCCTTGTTGCTCATAGGAGAATATGTTCACCGTTCAAGCAAAACTACCAGCGTTTTGGAACCTGTCCAAGAAAATTGCGGCAGATTTGCGGAATGAGAGAATTTCTGATCGCGAATCTTTAACTCAACAGATACGCCCGATTCTTAATCATGATTTTGTCCGCACCATCGATGAAGTCATTCCTGGGTGGATGACCCTCTCAACTTTGAATAATGGTGGGATGGCGTTACATACTTTTCTTGTATTTGCACTTTGCCTGAATTTGCCCGAATATACGCTGGCGGATGAACAAACCTGTATTGAAATTGAATGGGCTGCAATTTTGCATGATTTGGATAAAAAATTGGCAAGGCAGGATAGCGCTCACCCTTTTCGGTCAGCAGCGGTTGTTTCTACGATCATGCCCGGCTTGGGGTTTGAACTGTTGCCAAACATCAGCACGGCAGATCTGATTGCCTGGTCAAATCTGGTCATGGCAGCGCAACACTCGGATGGAGATAGAATGGTCCATGACCATTCATCTTTGAAGAAAATTATCAATGGTCTACATAAAAATTGGGGGAGGGATACGTCAGCGTCACGCGTCTTAAAAGCCGTTCTATTTCACCAATCTTTGCCAACTCTGAGAGACTGGCGCAACGCAGTTTTGCTCACAGATGAAGAACTCTCTTTTGCCCTTACACTAAACGACATGAAAGTTCTTGGCCCGCTCATGGTTGCGGACTCGGACTCGTGGAATATTTTCTCTGAAGCCCGTTCGTCTTATCTCTTTGAGTTAAGAGCGAACAATGCAAATACTCGAAATCGAATTCAGAATGCGGTTAAATCAGGTGCAATTTAAGTATAGCTATTTGATCCATTTCATTTTCATCGCTGCCAGAACAGCCTGGGCGCGGTTAGGTTGATGCATTTTTTCAAGGATATTCTTGGCATGGCTGCGCACTGTCTCTTCACTGACCCCAAATTGGACGGCGATTTGCCGGTAGGTGTTTGGGGTCGCCATCATTTCCAGCACTTCAAGCTCGCGGGGAGTTAATGTGATCGGCGGGGGAGACTGTGGCTGCATCCGGTTGAGCACCTGTTTCATCACATCGGGGTGGAGGTAGGCCTCGCCATGATGGATCGCATGAATGGCACGTACCAACTCGGCAGGCTCAATGTTCTTTAAGACATATCCTTCAATTCCCGCAGCGACCAAACTATACACGCGATCATCCACCTGCGTGCCGGTCAACATCATGATCTTGATTCCAGGATTCTCCTTGCGGAGGGCCAATGCCATTTCCTGGCCATCCATTTCCGGCATGATGAGGTCAACCAGGACGAGATCAGGAATCAGATTTCTGGCAGCTTCAAGCCCAGCCCGACCATTCTCCGCCTCACCTACGACCTCGAAATCTGCCTCCAGACGAAGGACCATGGCCAACCCTTTGCGGACCACGGCATGGTCATCTACGATCAGAATTCGAATAATTTCAGACATGGTAGTTACTTTTAATGGGTAGACTCACAACGATGCGAGAACCAGCACCAGGCATACTTATAATTTCGCAATCTCCCCCCAATGCATGAGCCCGTTCCTGAATGCCGTGCAAGCCGAAATGTTCACGGTTGATGCTGCGAGATAGTGCAATCTCTGGAGTGAACCCCTTCCCCTGGTCGGAAATATCCACATAGACTGCATGCTCATCGACGGTAAGACATAACCGCGCAGAGTTTACCCCGGAATGTTTGGCTGAATTTGCCAGGGCTTCCTGAGCCATACGATATACCGTTCGGCGCATGCCAGGAGAGAGGGAATTGAAATCGCCATGGTGATTGAAGATGATACTAAATGACCGCGGACGGCAGCAGCTATTAATGTAATTGGTCAGGTCAGCCATGAAGATCTCAATGGTGAGTGCTGAAGGCCAAAGGTCGAAGACGGAGCGGCGCACTTCTTCGTGCGCATTATTTGCCAGGGAACGCAATTCGGTAAGTTCAGTACGCACATCCTCCGCTTTTTGAGGGAGCATGGTGATACAGGCATCCAATGAGTAGACAATGCCGAAAAGAGATTGAGCGACAGTGTCATGAATATCGCGGGCAATACGGTTGCGCTCGGTTTCGATGGCGAGGCGTCGGGCGCGGTCAATGCATAGGATGGTGGTACCAAGCGCGAGCGCAGCCTGATTCGCGACTGTCATCAGTGTCGATTCTCGTTCCTTTGTGATTCCGGTCTCGTCCACAAGTAGAATGCCGACTGGATGTTCCCTCAAATAAAGTGGCGTGACAAACCAGTTATTTCGAGATAACCATGAGTTTAACTGCGGGTCATGGATTAGGCGATGACCATTGGATGTAAAAGTTTCACGGTTGAGCATGGCCCGGATCAATTCGCCGTTTTCCGAAAGGAGTGGAAGAGCATCTGCCTTTTGAAAATCGGGCTGAGGTGGGTAGACCATCCATCCGCCCAATTCTTCGCGAGCGGGGTCAACCAAGGCAACTACGGCTTTGGAAAAACCTAATTCGGTAGTTACGGCCCCAAGGACACGCTCCTGCACCGACAAAAGATCTGGAGCTGCCTGCAATAGCACAGTGAGATTATGGATGATCTCTAATTGACGATGTGCCGTGGAAAGTTCCGCCGTCGTCTGGTTTACTGATTTTAGCAAGGTGGATGGGTAGGCAAACAAAATGGGCAGTAACCAGATCCCAGCGATCTGAACGGCAACAATGGTTTCAACTGAACCATTGAGTGAATTGAAAACACCTGAAATGATGTAGAGCGGTGTAAAAAGGGCGGAGGCTAATAATGCGCCACGTAACTGAAAGAAAAAAGCGCTTGCAAGCACCGGGCTGAGTGCATATAGATAATATGGGCTATATGCGCCTCCGCTGACCGAAAGCAGGGTAGCTGAGAAAAGGATATCCAGACCTAGAAATGCGGGCGTCCGAATGACTGCCTGGTTAAGTGAGCGATTAAAGATCGATATAAAGCCATTAACCGCAAGTGCGATGAGCAGTGTTATAGTGACAGGTATCTTTTGTGGATTATTGGAAGATAGAGTGAATAAAGCAGGGATAATGGATATCCACCGATAGAGTAGAAGAAAAATAAACACTCGATTTGTATTAAATAAGGTTTCGATTCGTTTGAGCATGTCTTCCAACTGGGCCTGGGATTTATGTGAGATTATATCCGAATTGTAAAGTCCCTTCTCCCCCGTGCGGGGGAGGGAAAAATCCCGTATGTGCGGGATGGAAGTGAGGCGGGCAAATCATTATGATGATAAGGATTAACCAAGGAGGCTCAAATGACAGAAGTGATCAAGGAAGATCAAGTGTTGGATTGTTCTGGAATGCTTTGCCCCATGCCTGTGGTAAAGACAACCAAGGCGATCAAAGAATTACAGTCAGGGCAGATCTTAAAAATGGTTGCCACTGACCCGGGTGCTCCGCCCGACATGGAGGCGTGGAGCCGCCAGACAGGCAACGAATTGCTTCGTTCTACAACTGAAGATGGCAAGTTTGTCTTCTATTTGAAAAAGAAATAATTTCCCCTTTCATACTTTGCCAAGAGGTTCACATGTCAAAATCTGACCCGAATGCTCCTAAACGACTTGCCTTGATCGCCAGTAAGGGGACCCTTGACTGGGCGTATCCTCCGTTCATTCTTGCCAGTGCAGCTGGCGCAATGGGGTGGGAGGTGGGCATTTTCTTTACCTTTTACGGGTTGCCGCTTCTGAAACCGAAACTTTCTGCTGAAGTGACACCTGTGGGTAACCCTGCCATGCCGATGAAAATGCCCTTTGGTCCTGAAGGATTTCAAAATATTAATTGGCCTATTCCACAAATGATTATGACCAACGTGCCGGGTTTCAACGCGTTGGCAACGAATCTGATGAAACAGACCTTTGAAAATAAAGGTGTTGCATCCGTTGAAGAGCTACGCAACATGTGTGTTGACTTGGATGTTCGCATGATCGGCTGCCAGATGACGATGGATGTCTTCGGTTTCAAGCGGGAAGAATTCATAAAGGAATGCGAGATCGGCGGTGCGGCGATGTTCTTGGAATATGCCGCTGACGCGGATGTGCAACTCTTCATTTAGCTCCATAGTTTTTTATCAAGTATCGGGAAATGCAATGGGTAAGTGAGGGGATAAGGCTTGCCCATTGTTTGTTGAATCTTCAAATAAGGAGCACAGAATGGATAAACTTTCCCTCCAAAGTCAAGTAAGAGCTATTCTAAACGACGAAAAAGAGAACGCTTTCATTGTTACGGCAAGCGGGCGCATTGACTCTGAAACGGCTCCCGCATTTGACGCAGAATTGGTCAGAGCCATTGAGATTAATTCAAAATTGGTGATTGATCTCAATGGTGTCGAATACATGTCTTCCGCCGGATTGCGTGCTGTGACCAAGGCATCACAATCTGCGCAAAAGGCAGGTGGTATTGTCAAACTCGCTTCTGTTCCCCAAGAGATCTTGTCGGTCATGTATACAGTGGGGCTGGATCAAAAAATTAGCTGCTTTGCCAATGTCGATGAAGCAATGTCCAGTTTCTAGTTTAAACCATTATAAGGAGAGGGCAGTATGAGTGTCTGGAAAACGAACGACCCGGAAACAAAACGAATTTTGTATGTGCAAACCCACGGGGAGAAGGATCCTGAACGAACGGCAACGCCTTTCTTTTTGGCGACTGCTG